>CAYOFJ010000015.1:0-18211 GCA_964403065.1 uncultured Halanaerobiaceae bacterium
CACCTGCGGCTGCAACAGCCATCCGGGAGGATGGAGATTTTCGGGCAGCCTTTATTACATCTTCCATGTTATCCCACATTGATTTATCCTCCTATTTATTAAACTTTGTCAGTTCAACATGCTTATCATCAAACCAAAGGAAGATTTATTAAAAATTTATAAAAAAATTACTCCTGGCAGAGTTCCATCAATACACCGTTAGTGCTTTTGGGATGAACAAAAATAATTTGTTTGCCTTCTGCCCCTGTAGAAGGCTCATCACCTATAAATTCAACTCCATCATCCTGCATCTCTGCAATCTTCCCTTCCAGATCATCTTCCACTTCAATAGCCATGTGATGTATGCCTTCCCCCCTTTTTTCCAGATGAGAGGCAATAGGGCTATCTTCGTGTAAAGGCTCCAGCAATTCTACATTACTCTCACCAAGCTCCAGAAAAGCAACCTTTACTCCCTGACCTTCCACTTTTTCCTCGCCTTTATAATTCAGCCCTAAAACATCACGATAATAGGCCAGAGAATCTTCCAGACTTTCCACAGCTATACCTATATGATCAATTTTCACGATGGGCTCACCTCCCTTAATTTCTACAGAAAATTAAGCAAAAAAATCCTGTTATACCTGCGACATCAGTTCTTCCACCAGAGAATAGGGGTCATTCTTTTTCTGGATTACCTCCTGTAAACTGGAAGAAAACTTTTTGTCCTTAAGCATGGGATCGATAAGCTCATTTCGTACTTTCTCTTCCAGCAGATGCAAAATATGCTTCTTTATTACCTTTTCACGTTTGTGGTAAAACTCACCGGATTCCTGCAGTTTTTCACGATGTTTTTTTATCGATTTTATAACTTCTGGAATTCCCTCACCGGTAGTAGCAACAGTTTTATTGAGAAGAGGAAATTTATTTTCAGCCTCATCCCCCCGCAGATCAAGCATCTGCTTCAAAACCAGTTCCATCCTATTCGAGCGGGGATTATCAGCCTTATTGAGCACGAAAATATCTCCTGCCTCCATCAAACCCGCTTTAAAAGCCTGAATTTCATCACCAACTTCGGGCATAGTTACTACCATAGTAGTATCAGCCAGATTAACAACATCGATTTCATTCTGCCCCACACCTACAGTTTCGATAACAATACGGTCATACCCGGCAGCCGATAAAATCAAAACCGTATCGAAAATTGCCGGATTTAATCCCCCTAGATAACCCCGGGTAGCCATGCTGCGGATAAAAACATTAGGATGGGAACTAATACTGCTCATGCGAATTCTGTCCCCCAGCAGGGCACCACCGCTAAATTCACTGGAGGGATCTATTGCTATAACAGCGACTTTTTCTTCTTCCACCCAGTGTGTGACCATTTTTTCCACTAAAGAACTTTTCCCCGCACCCGGTGGACCAGTGATCCCCACCAGATAAGAAAATTCACTCTCCGCATATAATTTTTTTAGCAGAGGAAAAACTCTTTGTCTCTCATTTTCTACCAGGGTAATCGCCCTGGCAATAGATGTTTTGACTCCGGATTTTATATCGTCAGGAGAAATTTGCATCAGTTAGCACCTACATTTTTCTTTGATAAATTCGACTATCTCTTCAATAGAAGTACCGGGCTGATAAATTGCTTCAATACCCATATCATAGAGAGTTTCATGATCTTTATCAGGAATTGTACCTCCGGCCATTACAATAACATCATTGCGGCCGGCTTCAGACAGTTTATCCATAATTATAGGAAATAACTGCTTATGAGCTCCTGAAAGTATGCTGAGGCCAATTACATCCACATCTTCCTGTACAGCAGCATTAACTATATCCTCAGGGGATTGGCGCAGTCCGGTGTACACCACTTCCATTCCTGCTTCTTTCAACCCCCGGGCTATTACTTTAGCTCCACGGTCATGTCCATCAAGACCTGGCTTTGCTATGAGCACTTTAATATTATTTTCAGCCATTATAGTTCCCTCCTGCTGACTTTATGAGTTGTAGTCTGAAAATTAAAAGTGTTTTGCTTCATATTCACCAAATTCTTCCCGCAGCACTGCACAAATTTCTCCAATGCTAACGTAATCTTTCACAGCTTCTACCAGGGGCTGCATAAGATTGTCCTGGTTTTTAGCTGCCTGTCTGATACTCTGAAGATGTTGATCAACCTTGCTTTGATCTCGTTGCTCTTTTACCTCTTTTAAACGCTGTCTTTGATTTTTCTCCAGTTCTTCATCAACAGTGAGAATTTCTTCCACCTGCTCTTCTTCATCTTCCTGATATTTATTGACTCCTACAACTACTCTATCTCCCTCTTCTATCTCTTTCTGCATTTCATAGGCTGTATCCTGAATCTCTTTTTGTACATAACCGGTATTTATAGCTTCAACCATACCGCCCAGTTTGTCTATCTCTTCAATATACTCTTTGGCTTCTCTAACAATTTTATCGGTCATTGCTTCGATAGCATAAGAGCCCCCCAGAGGATCTACAGTGTCAGCCACTCCTGTCTCTTCAGCTATAATTTGCTGGGTACGGAGTGCGATGCGCACAGATTCCTCCGTAGGCAAACTCAGTGCTTCATCATAAGAGTTGGTATGCAGGGATTGTGTGCCGCCCAGCACACCTGCCAGAGCCTGAATAGCAACCCGAACAATATTATTCTGGGGCTGTTGTGCTGTCAGGGCAGCTCCGGCCGTCTGGGTGTGAAAGCGCAGCATACAGGATTTTTCTTTTTGCGCTCCAAACCTTTCTTTCATTATTTCGGCCCATAATTTCCTGGCCGCTCTAAACTTGGCTATCTCCTCCAGAAAATTCATCTGAGCATTAAAAAAGAAGGAAAGTCTGGGAGCAAATTCGTCAACTTCCAATCCTGCGTCCAGAGCTGCATTAACATATTCTATACCATTGGCCAGAGTGAATGCTACCTCCTGCACAGCATCCGAACCTGCTTCCCGAATATGATAGCCGCTGATGCTGATCGTATTCCATTTGGGCATTTCTTGTGAACAATACTCAAATAGATCAGTTATTAACCGCAAGGAGGGTTCAGGAGGGAAAATATAAGTGCCGCGAGCTATATATTCTTTTAGAATATCATTCTGTGTTGTACCTGTCAGCTTAGCCTTATCAACACCCTGTTTCTCCCCCACAGCTATATACATAGCCAGCAGCACAGCTGCTGGAGCATTTATAGTCATAGACGTACTGACTTCATCCAGAGGAATATCATCAAACAAAACTTCCATATCGGCTAAAGTATCTATGGCTACACCTACTCGTCCTACTTCTCCCCGGGCCAGATTGTGAGTGGAATCATAACCTATTTGTGTGGGCAAATCAAAAGCCGTACTCAGACCTGTCTGGCCCTGCTCAAGCAAATACCGGAATCTTTCATTGGTTTCCTGAGCAGTGCCAAAACCCGCATACTGGCGCATAGTCCACATTTTACTGCGGTACATTGTGGGATAAACTCCCCGGGTATAAGGAAATTGTCCCGGGAAACTTATATCATCAAGATAGTTTATATCTTCAGTTTCCTCCGGAGTATAAAGGGGATGAACAGGTATTCCAGAATCAGTAGTGAATTCTTCCTTTCTTTCTCCAAATGATTCTTTAGTTGGTTCGTATTTTTCTTTCCGCCACTGATCATACATATCTTTAAAATCAGACATATTAATTTTTACCTCCCCTATAGCCTGTTTATTTGCAATTACGAATAATCCGTAATCAGTTTTCGGCCTGCTGTAAAAGCTGCTAGATTTTTGTCTTCTGTACCTTCCGGAACTCTAGAGTTGATAGCATTTTTGATTGATTCTTCTTCTAAGTCAGGCAAAAATTGACTTACGGCCCCTAGAGACACCATATTTGCAGTCAATTCCATACCAATCTCATCCCTGGCAGTGGCAAAAATAGGCAGTTCATAAAACTGACCATTTTCGGGAGGTGTGAACTCTTCTGTATCTAGTTTTTCATCTATAATTACAATACTATCTTTTTTTACATCAGAACCATATTTTTGCAGAGCCTCGTCTGTCAGGGAAACCAGAATATCAGCTTTGACAACTTTAGGATAATCTATTCCTTCACGACTGAACACAACTTCAGCTCTGCTGGCTCCCCCTCTTGATTCAGGACCATAGGATTGGGTCTGAACCACATTTAATTCCGGATGATAGGTGCTGGCTTCAGCCAGTATAATGCCTCCTAAGATCATACCCTGACCTCCGGCACCACTGAGTCGAACTTCCAATCTTTCCATAAATTATTCACCTGCCCCTGTTTGAGCATTGCTGATTAATTTGGCATATTTTTCTGTGTATTCTTCGCGTCTATCCTGATAAAGTATACCAGCCGGCATCTTATCTTCTTTTTCTGCCGGATCTAACTCTTCATACTTTTCCTGGTCAATAATGTGATCCTGCTGCCAGCGCAGCATGTCTACGGCATCTCCGATATCATTACGACGACCAAAATTTACCGGACACTGGCTCATAGCTTCAATAAAGGAAAAACCCTGATGTTCAAAGCCAGCCTGTAAAGTTTTGATCAATTTCCGGGGATAAGCCGATCCGCTGCGTGCTACAAAAGTTGCTCCAGATGATTTAGCCAGCTCACAGAGATCAAAATTCTGATCTATATTACCATAAGGTGCTGTGGTAGCAGTACAACCCGTAGGTGTTTGCGGGGAAAATTGGCCTGCAGTCATACCATATATATTATTATTGAATAAAACAACATTGAGATCGATATTGCGTCGACAGCCATGAATTAAGTGATTCCCGCCAATAGCCGCTCCATCACCATCACCGGTAACTACAATAACATTTAACTCCGGATTGGCCATTTTTACTCCTGTAGCATAAGTTATAGCACGACCATGAGTAACATGCAGAGTATCAAAATCAAGATACCCAGTTGCCCTACCTGAACAACCAATACCTGAGACCACTACGGTTTTATCCTGTTCAAATCCAGCTTTATCCAGGGCTCTGACCATGTTGGATAAAATGGTTCCATGGCCACAACCAGAACACCAGATATGGGGGAGTTTATCCTGACGAAAATACTGCTCTACATCTCTAGCCATTATTGAACAACCTCCTCTATATGGTCAAGCACTTCTTCCGGCGGAATTAAAGTTCCATCATATCGATTAATGCCAGAAATTTTTGCTCTGCCCGCCGCAGCTTTTTCTACTTCTCCTATAAGCTGACCCTGATTCAACTCAGGAACTATAATATGATCAACCTTTTCGGCCAGTTTTCTCATGTATTCTTCGGCAAAAGGCCAGATAGTTTTAAGCTTTACCCAGCCAGCTTTCAGACCCTGCTGTCGGGCGCTGGAAACTGCACTTATAGCAGTTCTGGCAGTTGAACCATAAGCAACTACCACCACATCTTCATCACCTTCAAGGTCCTCTTCTATTCTAATTATGTCATCTTTATTCTCTTCTATTTTTGCGGTCATCCTATCCATCAAATCCCGGGCATCTTCAGCAGTCCCGCGAGGGAAGCCAGTTTTATCGTGAAAAAGACCTGTTGTATGATAACGATAACCCGTACCATAATCAGGCATTGGTGGTATATGATCATCTGTCTGTTCATAAGGATTAAATTCTTCCGGAGATATTCCCTCAGGCCTCTTGCGTTCTACCAGATCCACTTCTTCCGGATCAGGTAATACGACTTTTTCTCTCATATGTCCCACTATTTCATCCAGCAGCAAAATTACAGGAATTCTGTATTTTTCGGAAAGGTTAAAAGAGGTGATTGTCATATCTACGGTTTCTTTTACCGAGGCAGGACTTAAAGCAATGATTGGATGATCTCCATGTGTTCCCCAGCGAGCCTGCATAACATCACCCTGAGAAGGAGAAGTGGGCAAACCTGTAGAAGGTCCAACTCTCTGCACATCAACAACCACACAGGGAGCTTCAATCATTATTCCCAGCCCCAAATTTTCAGCTTTTAGTGACATACCCGGACCACTGGTAGCAGTGATCGCTTTTTCACCGGCCAGAGAGGCTCCTAATACACATCCCATGCTGGCCAGTTCATCTTCCATTTGAATAAATTTCCCGCCTTTTTCCGGCAGTTTCTCCGCAAATCCTTCGGCAATTTCCGAGGCAGGTGTGATAGGATAACCGGCAAAAAAGCTGGCACCGGCCAGCAATCCACCTTCTACCACTGCTTCATCACCCTGCAGTAATTTACCCTGCTTTTTATTCGTCATCTTCATTCACCACCTTTAATACGTAGTCTGGACAGCTTAGTTCACAATTTTCACAGCCAATACAGTTATCCAGCTCTTCAATTTGAATATGATCTTCACCCAGTTTGAATACTTCCACCGGGCATACTTCTATACAGATACCGCATCTCTTGCACCAGTCCTGGTGCTTGATCTGCACCTTGCTATTTTTTCCCACCAGTATCAGCTCCTTATTAGCCGTTTTCTTAAAACCACCCTGGTTAAATACTTTAACTTAAATAACATATTTCACAGGATTTCTCCACTTAGGATTATAACCCAATTGCCTATAATAATAAAGGAAAAATAAATTTGTGTACTCGTATACGCGTATTTTAAATACCAATTTCGCATTTTTGGCAATTCTTCCATAAAACAGAGTTTAAAAGCTAGGATCTTCTCCGTATCAGTTGGCTGAATATAGTTTTAGTCATTTTCGTAATGCTTATAATTGAAAGCTATAAGGCTCTGTTCACCATGAAATTTTGCATCTTCTTCTGAGAAAAATTCTTCATATCGCAATCAAAAAATATTCAAAATCGAGGGCAAAGATTTTACCTCCAGCCTGATTCTCTGGCCCGGCTCTCCCCAATCCGACATTTTTATTTCTGTATCTGCAATTTCAATAATCTGTTGCTCATAAACCTGACTCAAACGAAAATTGATATATGCAAACTCATCTTCCATTCCTTTTCTAACAAAAACTCCATTTTCTTTTGTAAAATTTCCCCTATCCAGGGGGAGACCCGCTCCCTGGGAAGTGAAAGTTGTTTTATAAAAAATCAAACTTCCAGAAGTGATTTTGAAATATTCCCGCACCGGCCCTTTTTCCACAGAATGAGTATATTGATATACCAGTTCTTCGTTCTCACCTAAAATGGGTTTCAGAGAAACTAATTCACCTTCATTATAAGCTGTGATGAGATATAGTTGATTGGCTAAAAACAAAGCTGCTGCCAGTAAAATTATGAAGCCGGCTATTATAATTTTTTTCATACACTAAAATCCTCCAATCAGGGTCAAAAAATATGGTTCTTCCCCGCAATACTGGCAAAAAAATTGTGCTTCCTTTGCAAAAGCTGCTCCCTGAGCGTTTAGCTCAGGGAGCAGCTTTTTGAAATATTAATCAGATCTTAATTTTTTGGGCAGCAAAGGAAGCTCTGCTCTGCGTCTCTGCAGAATATATACAGCTGCCAGGCCGCCCAGACCTATAACATCATTTGACAGCCCGGGAATAACAACTATCACCCCAAAAACCAATAACATTATTCTTTCCAGCCAGGAAGTCTTAGCAAAAAGATAATTTTCAATTGCTGCGGAAAAAGCAAACATACCAATTAAAGCTGTTATTGTTAGCCATACCAGCTGTGCGGCCGTTACATCAACCATTAACAGCATGGGATTATAGACAAATATAAAGGGAAGTAATAAGGCGGCCAGAGAAAACTTAAAACCCTGTACACCTGTCATAAACGGATCTCCCCCAGAAACACCGGCCGCAGCATAAGAAGCCAGGGCCACCGGAGGAGTTACATCTGCTTTAACACCAAAATATAATATAAACAGGTGAGCTGCTATCAAAGGCACGCCCAGCTCTACCAGGGCCGGGGCCACGAGAGTTGCCAGCATTACATACTTTGCAGTTGTGGGGATACCCATACCCAGCAAAATCGAGGCAAAAACAGTTAAAAGCAGAGTCAAAAATATATTGCCCCGACCAATTGCAATCAGCAGGCTGCTCATTCTAAGACCAAGACCGGTTAGAGAAACAACACCAATTATCAACCCGGCACAGGCACAGGCCATAGCTACTGTAACCATTTTATAGGCCCCCTGAGCAAAAGATTCGCCCAGCTCCTTCCAAAAAGCAAGATTAACATCTTTGAAAGAGAATAGTCCCCCCTGACTTTCCCGGGTAGGATCTATAGGCAGTTCTTTCTCCTTAACATTTCCCTTAGTAAAATCTTTCTTTCTACACCAGTAAAAAAGAAAAATCTTAACCAGCAGACTAATGGCTATAGCCCACCAGATGCTTTCGTAAGCCGCCCGGAAAGGAGTGGCTCTAACTATAACCAGCAGATATACCAGTACTATTATGGGAATGAGAAAATATATACCTCTCAGTAAAGTCGGCAAAAGAGGATCTTTCTCCTCCCGTGATATGCCGGTAATCCCGCTTTTAATCGACTCTATATGTACCATGCCGAATATTGCTATATAAGCCATAACTGCAGGTAAAAAAGCGGCGGTTATTATCTCTACATAGGAATAACCGGTAAACTCTATCATAATGAAAGCTGCTGCCCCCATAATAGGGGGTAAAAACTGCCCATTGGTGGAAGCGGCTGATTCTACGCCTCCAGAAACTTCACTGGAAAACCCCATCTCTTTCATCATGGGAATTGTGAAAGATCCGGTTGTAACAGTATTGGCAATGGAGCTACCCGATATCATTCCCATTAGACCACTTGTTACTACAGCTGCTTTGGCAGGACCACCGCGCTGATGTCCTAGAGCAGCAAAGACCGTTTTAATAAGATAACTGCCTATTCCACTCTGTTCCAGTACAGCTCCAAATAAGACGAAAAGATACACAAAAGTAGCCGAGACCCCGATGGGAATGCCCAGTATCCCTTCTGTAGTCAAATACTGATGACCTATCAATCTTCTCAGGGAATAACCCCTGTGGGCCAGGGGGCCAGGCATGTAGGGACCCAGGAAAGCATAGATCAAAAAAACCACTGCTATGATGGGGAGTGCTTTTCCTATGGTTCTTCTGGTGGCCTCCAGCACCATCAAAATAGCTATGCCCCCCATTACCAGATCCATGGTTATAGGTCTGCCGGCTCTTCTCACAATCTGTTCATGATTAAAATAAATATACAGCATAGAAGCTACCGCCAGTAGGGCCAGTAAAATATCATACCAGGGCACTTTATCTTTATGACCGGAAACTAAAGGATACATTATAAAAGCTAAAAACATTAAAAAAGCCAGATGAACCGATCTCTGTTTAAAAGTCAACAATATTCCAAAACCGGCAGTATAAAAATGAAAAGCAGAAGCAATAATTCCTATAGCCATGACGATTAGTGCCCATTTACCGCCAAGATTTCTTTCCCTGCTGATTTTTTCCTCTACTTCCTCTTTAATTTCCTCTTCTTTTTCAATTTTAAAACCTTCTGCGTTCTTATTGCTTTCATTTTTCCCGTTTTTATCTTCCTTCATGGCTTACCTCCTGTAATGATATTTTAACTATTTTGCTGAAATGATAAGAACATATAAAATAAGGAGCCGGATAAACCGGCTCCCTGTTTTAATTTCTAAGTTTAAATTAATTCCTTAATCAAGATATTCGTCAACATCAAAACCCTGTTCTTCATAATATCTACGGGCACCTTCATGAACTTCTATCGGCATGCCGTCTAATGCTGTTTCCAGGGTTACTTCTCTACCTCTTTCATGAATTTCCCCTAAATATTCATAATTATCGAAAACTGCAGCGGTAGTTTCATATATAAACTCTTCGGGCAGCTCCGAATTGGTGATTATCATAGCCAGTACCGCTACTGTACCTGCATCTTCTTCAATTCCATCATAGGTGCCACCGGGCACTACCGTATCGATATAATAGGGATATTCTTCCATGAGAACTTCCATGCCTTCTTCTTCTACTTCAACCAGCTTGGGATCATGAGTAGCCGCTAAATCAACAACTGAACCAGTTGGAATACCGGCTGTTACAAAAGCAGCATCCACATGACCATCCCGCAGAGCATCAACGGCTTCAACGAAAGAAAGGAAGTCAACTGTCATATCATCATAGGTGAGTCCATGAGCCTGAATAATCTGACGCGCATTGGCTTCTGTACCGCTGCCTGGTGCACCTACAGCAATATCTTTGCCTTCAAAGTCAGATACGCTCTCTACTCCTGTACCCTCTAAAGTGAGAATCTGAATAATTTCCGGGTACATCATGGCAATACCTCTCAGCTGTCCCATATCGTCATCTTCAAACATTTCTTCTCCATGCTTGGCATAATATGTTATATCATTTTGGGCCAGTCCCCACTCAACTTCTAAATCCTGTACAAAACGAACATTTTCGACAGAAGCCCCGGTTACCTCGGCAGTACAATCAATGTCTGTGTGCTCATTAATAAGCTCTGCCATACCCCCACCTACAGGATAATAAACGCCTCCAGTTCCACCTGTTGCTATGGACATAAAATCAATATCATGAGCCGCAGCCGAACCACCAAAAGTTAAAGCCAGACCAACAACAATAGCAACTAAAATTGCAGTTCTTTTATACATTTTTTAAAATCCCCCCTGAATAGTTTAATTATTCTTTAAATAATTGATATTAAATAATCTAATTTTTACCCGCACTCCCCCCTTTCTTTAGTCATATCAACATTCTGAAAATTTAATTTCCAATTTAAATGTTTTACTTTGTTAATATATTATATCATTTATATATATTTATTTGCAAATGAATATTTTATTTATTTTAACTCCCGTTTTTGGCAGGCTATATCTAATTTGTTTTTTAATGATTTATATACTCTATAAACTCACTGCCTTCTGTGTTATAATAAGAATGAAAATTACATTTTAAATCCAGTCAACTGGATTATTACTAACTGAAATTTAGATAGTAAAAGAAAATTCAAAATAAAACAGGGTGAATAGGTATGAGCAAACTAAACTTGCCTGAGCTTGATTCCTACAGTTATGCCCCCTTAAGAGAACAGGTCTACAATATTTTAAAAGATGCAATTCTTAAAGGCAGCATAATCCCCGAACAAAAACTTAAAGAAACCTGGATAGCAAATGAACTAAATGTCAGCCGCACACCAGTTAGAGAAGCATTATTAATGCTGGAGCTGGAGGATTTAATAAAAATTTCACCGCAGGAAGGATTTATAGTACAGGGAATAACAACTAAAAAACAGGTTCATGATTTATTCCAGGTTCGAAATCAACTGGAAGGGCTGGCCACCAGACTGGCTACATCCAATATTTCTGATGAGAACCTTCAACAGTTGAAATCAACACTGGAATTGATGAAGACTAAGATAGATCAGGAAAACAAAGAGGACTTTCTTAAGTTCGAACATTTTTATCACAGAATAATTTATAAGTCAACCAATAATGAATATCTTTATGATACTCTCAACAAACTCTTTGAACAGATAAACAGATTTAGGTCCAAAAGCTTCACACGCAAAGATAGAATGAATGAAGTTTATGAAGAGCTAAATCATATTTATCAACAAATAGACAAAAAAGAAGCCAGGTTAGCCGAGAAAGCCGCCATCGAACATCTGGATAGAGCTCAAAAAGCTATCATTGAATCCTTTGATCTGTAAAACTTTCACTCCTTTAACTCCTGTAATATCTATTACCATAAAATTTGTCAGCAGCAAGCAAGAAACTCTTTCAGTTTTGACAAACTGGAATTAATCAAACGCTCTTCCGGAAGGCCGGCTTCGTGCAAGAGGTCTTCCACTGCCCCAACTTCTCCTACTCTATGGTGAAAATGTGCATCACTATTAAGGCTTATAGCCAGGTTTTCATACCTCAGTGCCAGATGACAGAGCTTCCTTACTGCTTCCCTATCCCCTCTTCCTGCGGCAATACCGGAAGCAAAAGAGCTGGCATTTATCTCAAGTATAACTTCATTATTCCGGGCTGATCTAACTATTTCTACCAGATCGCAATTTACACTTCTTGAAAACGGATGAGTGATCATATCGACCCGGGGATGAGAAATTACTTTTTTAAGAACTCTGGTATTTTCTCTGCTCCCTCTATTTTTATAACCTGCATCAAAATGTATTCCGGCAGCAACAAAATCTAAAGCTCTTAAATCCTCATCAGAAAGATCCAGACTCCCATCCTGCTGAATATTTGCTTCCACACCCGTTAGCAATTCAACTCCATATAATTCATCCGGCAGAGAGGGGAGATTGCCAAAATAGTAATGATGAAAAGCCCCCGGCATCCGGGGGCCATGATCGGTTATAGCTATCAGCTCAAGACCTTTTTGTTTAGCACTTCTAAGCATTTCATCTACTGTACCATAAGCATGACCACTTGCTAGTGTATGAGTGTGTAAATCAGCTGCTAGCTCCATAACTTTATTATATACATCTCCTCCTTATTAAGTTTCGTCTTCTTCTTTATCTCCCTCATGTAAACCGCGCAGTTTTTTAGCTTTTTCCGCCAGCTCTTCTAATGAAGTTTCCATCTCTTCATGGACATCTTCTACAGGACGCTCAAAAAATAGATCTATTGCTTCATCAATTTCACTTATTGTGTATATATGAAAATCTCCACTTTCTACCGATTCAATAACCTCATTTTTTAACATCAAATTTTCCTCATTCTGTTTCGGAATGATAACACCCTGTTCACCCGTGAAACCTCGCTCTTTACATACCTGATGAAACCCTTCTATCTTACAGTTCACACCACCTATAGGCTGCACCTTCCCTTTTTGGTTCATAGACCCTGTAATAGCCAAATCCTGTCTTAGAGGTATCTCAGTTACGGAGGAAATTATGGCCAGCAGTTCAGCACAGGAAGCACTGTCCCCATCAACTCCTGAATAAGACTGCTCAAAAGCCAGAGAAGCTGAAAGCGTCAGAGATTTCTCGCGCGCATATCTACCACCTAAATATCCTGAAAGAATAAGCACACCTTTATCATGAATTTTTCCGCTCATTTTGGCTTCTCTTTCAATGTTTACTACACCTTCCTGGCCTAAATAAGATTGACAGGTTATACGACTGGGCCGGCCAAATGAATGTTCACCGGAAAAATGCACCGACAGACCATTAATCTGCCCAACTTCTTCACCTTTGACATCTATCATTAATCGATCCCGATCCAGCATTTCCTGTATTTTATCCTCGGCTAAATTAGCTCTGTGTTCTTTCTTTTCCAGAGCTTTTAGTACATGTTCCTCTTCAACAACCTCACTGTCTTCCAGCTCTGCCCAGGTGTTCGCTTCATATAAAACCTCAATCATTTCATTGAAACGAGTCGACATTTTTTCAGTATCCCGGGCCAGGCGTGAACTGTATTCAATAGTTTGAGAAACAGCCCCGGAAGTAAAATGATTAAGCTCCTCTCTCTCGCACACCTGAGCAACAAAAGCAGCAAATTTTTCCATGTTTTCTTCACTGCGCTCCATTTCTGTATCAAAATGAGCTTTAATTTTGAATAACTTTTTGAACTCATCATCATAGTTATAAAGCAGTTGATATAACATGGGATCGCCAACCAGTATAACTTTAACATCTATATCAAAAGCTTCGGGTTTTAAAGAGCTTATGGGATAGGTTCTATACTGCTCACCGATATTTTCCACCTTCAATTCCTGATTAATTAGTGCTCGCTTTAATGTATCCCAGGAGAAGGGATTGGTCAAAACATCCTTAACCTGCAATATTAAATATCCACCATTGGCTTCATGTAAAGCTCCGCCTTTTATCATGGTAAAATCAGTTGTAACGGTGCCAAATTTACTTTTGCCTTCAATCTTGCCGAACAAATTATAATAGGTTGGATTGGTTTCAAAAATTATGGGGCCACCATCTGTATTGGAATTATCTACAATTAGATTTACTTCATATCTCACAAAAAAGTTTTCGTCATCCTGACCCATGCCAGCAAAGGGCAGGGACATTTTCTGACCATTCTCCTGCTGAAGAAATTTGCCAAGATTGTCGACTATATCCTGTTTGACTTCTTCCAGGTATTCGGTTACTTCTTCTCCACAATCAGAATACCGATGTTTTAACTGATCTATAATTGGCTGGACTATAGAAAGCCCCATTTTTTCTCTTAAATCTGATAGCTGTTCACGAGCATTTTCTTTTTTATCACGAATTTTTCGCATCAATTTATCAAGCCTCTGTTTTATCTCCTGGCTCTTTTCCCTTATATCTTCTTTATCATCGTCTTCCAGATTTTGATACTCTTCCTGGTCCATAGGCTCGCCATCATCATTTATGGGTACCGGAACCGGCCCCTTTTCTGTTTTTTGCAGCATAAACCCTTCTTCTCTGATCTCCTGATCAAATTCTTCCATCATTCGGTTTGACTCCTGTTGATATTCACCCATTATTTCATTGCGTTTTTCTTCGAATTCTTCACCTTCAAATAATTTGGGGAGTTCCTCTTTCAGTTCCTCAATTACACTCTCCATATCCTCCTTTAATGGTCTGCCTCTACCGGCAGGAACTGTTAGAGCCCGGGGAGTCTCTGGATCAGTAAAATTAAAAATATAAATCATATCATCCGGAGTGGGCAATTCATCAGCCATTTCTTCTGCCTTAGTTTTAGCATAAGTCTTTTTACCGGTTCCAGTTGGCCCGGCCATGAAAATATTATATCCTTCCCGCTCAATATTAAAGCCAAAATCCATGGCTTCTACCGCCCTCTGCTGCCCAATAATACCTTCTGCAAAAGGATCAATTTCTTCGGTAGTTTCAAATTCAAATTGATCACGAGCACACTCACAGCGAAGTTCTTCGGCCTGTAAATTCTCCATATTTTTTAACCTCCCGCTTTATATGAAATAAATATAATATTAGCCTTTAAACTTGATAAAAATTGTCCAATACGTTAAAATAAAAACAGAAAATGTGATATTATTAACTATCTCAAATAATAACTTCAAGAGAGTTTCTATTTCTATATGTTTTTATTTTTATATGTCTTTGATGTTTTTATTTCTATCTTAATTAGGGGGGAATTTCCTTGACCAAACACAGTGAAATACCTGATAAGATTATCAGCAGACTTCCTCAATATTATGTCCAGCTCAAAAAGCTGCTAAAAAAAGACGAAAAATATATTTCTTCCGATAAACTGGCAGATCTCATGGGGTTTTCCAGTTCTTTAATAAGAAGAGATCTCAGTCATTTTGGTAATTTCGGTAAAAAGAGTTATGGATACGATATCAAATGCCTGCATGAAAATATATCAGAAATCCTGGGATTTTCCCGCAAAAAAAATTTAATAATAATGGGAGCAGGTTTTCTGGGACGAGCCCTGGCCAACAATGACAATTATCAGGAAAGAGGTTATAATGTAAGAGCCCTGTTTGATAAAGATCCTGCCATAATAGGTCTGGAATTCAATGGTATTAAAGTTCTGGATATAGATCTGGCTCCCCAATTTATAAAAAAACACGATATTGAAGTGGCAGCATTGGCCGTACCATCTTCAGCTGCTCAACAGGTTACTGATACGATAACCAGAGCCGGAGTTAAAGCTATCTGGGATTTTACTGAAACCCCACTGGAAACCTCTGATGACACGATCCTCATAGAACAAAATATGAATGATGGATTATGCAAAATTTCCTGCCACCTGCTGGCAAAAAATGATAAAAACCGGGAAAAAGAGTATGTCAATAATACCTGATTTCTCTATTTATCAGTTCAACGCCGTGGGTATCGTCAACTCTATTGGTAATAGAAGCAAAAATTTTTTCCAGTTGGGAGCTTTCGTTGCTGACTGAAACAGCAGCCACAACTGAACGCTGCCATAAATCCTGATTCTCAACTTCGGATATAGCAACATTAAAATCATTATCAATTTTATCCAGTAAACTTTGCAGAAGCTTTCTTTTTTCTTTTAGTGAATTTATACCGGGAAAGTAAAGATCCATTTTTAAAACTGCTATTCTCATCTTATCACAATTTCCAGCCCGCCGAAAATAACACTGATATCCATGAAAATATCCGCATTATCTCCTCTTTCCAGGTCTGGAGAACGATAATTATAATCTCCAAAACTTATAGAGTTACCATCTGGCATACGAGCACTGCCAAATACAGTGCTCACATCTAATTCCACCAGCTGTTCTGGGTCCAGAATTAAGTTAGCGGAGCCAAAAATAACGTTAATCTCTTCAGTATAAATATCCTCCGCAGACCAACCACGCAGGTCTATTTCTCCGCTGCCGAAGATACCATTAATCTCTTCTTCTCTCAAATCTTCTCCTGTAAACTGTGTTTCACCAAAAATCACCGTGCCGGGCTCCATTATGGGAGTTCTCACATTAAAAAGAGGTCCGCCTGCCAGCATACTTATTCCCAGATAAATCAGGAAAAAAGCTACAATCAATCTAAAAATAGGTATATGAATGTCAAATGATCGCAAAATAGCTGCCAGCCCCAGCACTATAAGCAAAAGACCCCAAAAAATTTCGCTAAAAATAAACCCAGTTCTCATTTTTTCATCCTCCTTCAGATTCTCCTGTCCGTGATAAAATGGGAAGAAAAATTACATTATTTACAATAAACTCGACGTCCCTGCTTCAATAAATCGCCCTCTCCCTCTGCTGCCAGTAAATTCCCCCTTCTGAACAATAATCTCCCCCTTATGAACCGTTATGACAGGAAAACCCTTAACTTGCAAATGTGAATATGGAGAATAATTGGCTGCTGAATGAAGATTTTGGGAAGTCAACTCAACTTCTTTATCTGGATCAAATACAACAAGATCAGCATAACTTCCTTCGGATATTACCCCGCGCCGGGGGTAAAGCCCGAATAATCGAGCTGGATTTAGACTCAACAATTTACAAAGATAAGGATAAGATAAATCTTTCTCATTTATCACCAGTTTATGTGCCAGGGGTAGTAATGTCTCAGAACCAGGTAGGCCCGGCAGCATATTTACAGGATTCAGATTTTCTCTTTTTTGTTCCAGGGAAAAAGCGCAGTGATCAGTGGCAATAACATCAAAAGTCTTTTCTTTAACTGCTTTCTGCAAATCCCTGCAGTCATCTTTGCTCCGCAAAGGAGGAACCATATAATATTTTTCTGCTTCATTTTTATTCAGCCAGCTTTTATCTAAAAACAAATAATGGGGAGTAGTCTCACCGGCGATTCTAGCACCTGAGTTTTTATATTGCTGGAATTGCCGCATACCACCCGCGGAAGATATATGGTCTATATATAAGGGGAGGTTTTCCTGGTAAGCTATATTGCCAAGTCGAGCTATTGCCCTTTCCTCTGCTGATGGTGGTCTTAAATCCGGATGATCTGCTAATTTCAGATTTTCCTCTCCACCAGCTCGTTCTATCATCTCCCGCCGGGAATCCTCTATAATTTCATTGTCTTCAGCATGTACGGTAGGTAATAAACCAATTTGCTCACAGGTGCGTAATAGATCCCCTCTATCATGTTCCGGGATCATATAACCCACATCTTTATAGGTGGTAAACATTTTTATGCTGCTAATTCCCATATCTTTAATTTGTTCTAGCTCCCTGGCTATACTTTCATTCAGATAGTGCACAGTCTGATGAAGATTAAAGTCAATTACTGCCTCTTTCTCAGCCTGTGAAATTCTCTCCCGGGCAGAGGCAGGAAGAGTTTTATCTTCCTGATGATCAGAAAAATCTATGAAGCTTGTAACTCCTCCATGAGCCGCTGATCTTGTGCCCGTGAAGAAATTTTCCGCCGTCACAGTACCGCGAGAGTCCAGAGCAAAATGAGTGTGGGCATCTATTACCCCGGGCATAATGTATTTACCTGAAACATCTATGACTTTATCTGCCTCAGTTTCTTTTTGATGAGCTCTCGGTAAAATTTTCTGGATAAATTCGTTTTCGATTAGCAGATCTTTATTTACTACTTGATTCTCTTTAACAATTTTTCCGCCCTGAAAAAGAATTTTCATGACTTGCCTCCTATGAAATCAAAAAAATCGGCCGCCTGTGAAGGACCGCCATTTAGTTATAACAAAATTTGCGTTAATATCTCACCCTATTTCCCGTCAGCACATAAACGGTTTTTTCTCCGATGTTTGTTGCATGATCACCTATGCGCTCCAGAGATTTTGCCACAGTAACAAATCTTAAAGCTTGATTTATGTCCTTTTCCCCCCGGGTAGAATCATCTATTATATGAAGGCTCTCCTTGTAAATCCTATCATAAATATTATC
>CAYOFJ010000016.1:0-18184 GCA_964403065.1 uncultured Halanaerobiaceae bacterium
TGCTTCCGTACTATAGCGACCGATAAAAATGCTGTCAATAATACTATAAAGGGATTGAACAGTCATGGCCAGAATGCCAGGAAGAGAAAGTTTAATAATCAGGGGCAAAATTTTTTCCTGTCCCAGTCTATCAGAATTAGAACTAACCTTCATTATTACACCTCATATTTATACCAGAATAATTTCAACACCAGCGCTTTTTATGTTATAATTAAAAGGCTGATTGTTTCACAAAATTCAATAATATGGTTGAACAAATAAACTTCCATAATCATTTCTTTTCTCATTCTACCACATTTAATTTACCTGGTCAAAAGAAGGTGTAATGTCGATTATTGTGAGGTGTTTGCTAATATGAAAAATTCTCAGACTCATAAAGTAGTAATAGATGATCTGGCTTACGGGGGAGAGGGCGTAGCCCGGCCGGAAAATCACCCAGTTATGTTTGTGCCAGATGCACTGCCAGGTGAGGAAGTAAAGGTAAAGCCTTACCAAAAAAAGAAAAATTATTGGAGGGCTGAGCTGGTTGAGATTATTAACCCTGCGGAAACAAGAGTTGAGCCTCCCTGTCCGATTTATGAAGACTGTGGGGGCTGTCAACTTCAGCATATGAATTATGCGGCACAGCTCGCGGGGAAAAAAAGTACTATAGTAGATGCCCTGGAAAGAATTGGTGAAGTTAATGAGGTGCCTGAATTTCAGGTTGAAGGCATGGAATTCCCCTGGTATTATCGAAATAAAGGACAATTTCCGGTGGGATTACAACAAAAAGATGATGAGGAAATAATTCGCCCGGGTTTTTACCGCAGTGGCAGTCATGAACTGGTCTTTTTTGAAGAATGTATGATTCAACATCAGCCTGTAAATCGGCTGCTGCAGGAAACTACCGATTATTTAAATGAATTTGCTATTGAGCCCTACAGGGAAGATAAACACAGAGGTAATTTGCGGCATTTAGTGATTAGGTCTTCACTATGTACTTCTCAATTACAGTTAACTTTTGTAACCAGAAAAAACAAAATGAAGGGTTTGACAGAAATCACCGAAAAACTTCAGGAAAATTTGCGCAGTTTGTGGGGAGTTTATCATAATGTAAATCCTGAAGATACCAATGTTATTTTGGGTGAAGAAAATTATTTAGTTGCAGGTGAAAGGTTTATAACAGAATACCTGGGAAAAAAGAAATTTTTAATTCATCCCGCTAGTTTTTTTCAGGTTAATACTGTGCAGGCTCATAATTTATATGATATAATTCAGGAAATGGTTTTAAATTATTCGGCTGATAAAATAATAGATGCTTACTGTGGTACAGGTAGTATAGCAGTGTATATTGCCGAAATAGCAAAAGATATCGTGGGGATTGAAGAAGTTCCGCAGTCCATACTGGCAGCTAAAAATAATGCTCAATTAAATGAATGTGAGGATAGAATAACATTTATTCAGGGCAGAGTAGAAGATGTTGTGCCCCAAATTAATATTTCTAATTCAGTAATGATAGTTGATCCTCCCCGAAAAGGGCTGAGTCGGGATTGTATAGAAAAAATACTGGAGTCCAGGCCACAGGCGCTTATATATGTATCCTGTCAACCCAATACTCTGGCCAGGGATATCAACCGTCTTAATGATAGGTATCAGTTAAAAGATATCAAAGCTGTTGATATGTTCCCCCAAACTTATCATGTAGAATCTGCTGCTTTATTAGAACTTACAAATTAATGGAGGTTTAATCAGTATGCATTATGTTTTGGCTGTAGTTTTTGCTTTTTCCGGTATTGGTGGATTAATTTATCAGGCTGAGATAGGTGTATTTGCTGGTCTGGGTTTATTGCCCTGGCAGCTAGGAAGGGCCGGTGTTCCAGCCCGTTTATATCAAATTATTGTGGCTTTTTCTGTTATGGCCGGATTAATTTTTTTCGTTTTAGTAGAAATGTGGTTTTGGTTTTTTGCCTATATATTTATATCTCTTTATAATATTTGGGGATATTTTAGATTTTTCGGAGATAAAAAGTCTCCTCTGGAAGGTGAAAATTAATAGAAGTTCTTGACAATCTCTCAAATTTATAATATAAAAGTATTTAGAGAGCTAATGAACACTTGATAAAGTGTTTTATTCAGCTATTTAGATTTTCCTTTGCATTAATATACACATAACTAAAAGATGGGGTGAATAAATATATGCCAACTTATCTGTATGAATGTGACGAATGCGGAAGATTTGAGAAGATGCAGGGTATAAAGGAAGAAGCCCTGAAAGAATGTCCTCAATGCGGCAGAGAAGTCAGACGAATTATAGGAGCTCCTGGAATAGTTTTTAAAGGTTCCGGTTTTTACTGCACTGATTATGGAAATAAATCTAAAGCGCCTGCTGAAAATAATAGTGCCAACAATGGTGACGAAGAAAAAGCTGCTTCAAAAGATAAAGAGAAGACAGAAGAAAAAGCTTCGTAAATAAATTAACCCGGGTAAGCTGCTTTTATCCGGGTTTGATAAATTTCAAGAATATTCATGTAATAAAATAGTTCCTGTAAGGCGGGGGAATTAATGGGACGAAACTCAGTTCTTATTAGAAGAGCCGAGAAATATAATAACAAATCACTGCGTAAAATAATAGAAGAAATTTTTCAACACTGGCAGCTTGATAGCAGCATTTCAAAAGGTGATAACGTCCTTTTAAAAATAAATTTACTCAGAGGAGCTCAACCGGAAGAGGTTGTAACAACTCATCCTGCTATAGTAGAAACTGTAGCTGAAGTAGCGGGAAGCTGTGGAGCCAGAGTTATAGTGGGAGATAGTCCGGGTGGGCCATTTAAAAAAACATTATTGAAGCGACATTACCGTAAATCTGGATTTATAGCAGGAGCAGAAAAAGGACTTTTTGATTTAAGTTATAATACTGGAAGCTCTGAACTTAAAACCCCGGAAGGGAAAAGGGCAAAATCGCTGCCTGTTGCTGATTATATTAGGGAAGCAGACTTTATAATTAACCTACCTAAGTTAAAAACTCATGGCCTTACCCGCTATACCGGAGCAGTAAAAAATATGTTTGGAGCAGTACCGGGCCTTAAAAAAGCCGAATACCATTTGAAATTTCCTGCTGCCCGGGATATGACACATCTATTTTTAGATATTTATCAGGCTGTCAAACCTGATCTTAATATACTGGATGGCGTAATTGGCATGGAGGGGGCAGGCCCAGGCAGTGGAAAACCTCGTAATTTTGGGGCAATAGCTGCGGCTGAAAATGGTATTCTGCTTGATTTGATTATTTCCTATTTATTGGTTAACAATATAGAGTTCTGGCAGGAGCCGTTACCTGCAGCCTGTAAGGAAAGAGGTATAGAATTTTCACCTGGCTCCTATAAAGTACCTGATTGGCTGCAAGAGGAATTGACAGGAGCTGCTATACCTAAAATCGAAAAATCTAAGGCTTTGTTAAGCAATAACTGGCCCAAAATTATCAGGAGCCTGGTGAATAAATTATTACGCCCCCGGCCTGAATTTATTGACAAAAATTGCGTTGGCTGTGGGAAATGCCAGGAAAGTTGCCCGCCAGATGTTATTAAAATTGAAAACGGGAAAGCGCGGGCAGAACTTTCAGATTGTATTCGTTGTTTTTGCTGTCAGGAAATCTGTCCTCACAGAGCGGTGGAAATAAATCGTCCTTTACTTTCA
Source organism: uncultured Halanaerobiaceae bacterium (assembly GCA_964403065.1). Classification (GTDB taxonomy): domain Bacteria; phylum Bacillota; class Halanaerobiia; order Halanaerobiales; family Halarsenatibacteraceae; genus Halarsenatibacter. Next base: position 3,673 of record CAYOFJ010000016.1, read on the forward strand.
AAGCTATTCTTTTCATAATAAATGGGAGGGAAAAGGGTGAAGATAGGAGTTACTTCCGATACTCATATTCCGGATCGAGCAAAGGCCCTGCCAGAAAGAATGAGAAATGATTTTAGCGAAGTGGATGAAATAATTCATGCCGGTGACCTTACATCAAAAGTTGTAAAAAATAAATTGAAAACTCTGGCACCATTTACTGCTGTTTCCGGCAATTGTGATAATTTTACTCTGAGTAAGGAATTGAAAAATGAACTCACTTTAGAGCGAGAAGGAATTAAAATTTCCCTGCATCATGGATATGGACTGGGCAGGGATGTTTTATCTAAATTAAGCTACAAATTTGATTCTTCTTCTGTTATAATTTTTGGTCATACACATAATGTTTTCAAACAGTGGAAAAATAAACAGCTGTTTCTTAATCCTGGTTCTCCCACTGTACCCCGGGGTCAAAGTTTTGGAAGTTATGCGATATTAAACATTGAGAGCAAAAATAATATAATTGCTCAAATAAAAAAAATATAATGCGGGAGGGATTACTATGGCAGAAGACATGCATGATATTGCCAGAAAGCTTGCTGATGAACTCAAAAATTGTGATAAATACAGAGAATATCTACAGGCAAAAGAAAAAATAATGGATGATGATAAGACCAGAAGAATGCTAAAAGATTATAAAGAGAAACTTATGGAAGCAAGAAGCAAACAGATGCGCGGGGAAGAAATTGAAGGTGAGCTCAAAGAAGAACTACAGGAAATTCAAAATTATGTTGATTTGAATCAGCCTGTTAAAGATTATATGGAAAAAGAACATGAAATGAATCTTCTTATCAAGGACCTTTACGAAATCATTTTTTCCGACCTGGATATGGGTCTGGAAAAACCAGAAAATAATTCATAGAAAAACAGCCCCTATTGATTTTTTCGGGGCTGTTTTTCTAATAAATTGCAGTTTTAAATAAAAACTGGCTATTAAATTTATTACTCAACCTCTACAACTTCACTGACTTCGGGTATATTATCTTTCAGGGCCTGTTCAATACCATGCTTAATAGTCATGGTTGACATTGGGCAACCAGAACAGGCTCCAGTGAGCCTTACTTTAACTTTGCCATCATCTTCTACGTCAACCAATTCAACATCGCCCCCATCTGCCTGAAGACCAGGTCTGATTTGTTCAAGTACATCTTCAACTTCTTCTTTATCCACAAATTTCACCTCCGCAGGTTTATAAACTATTATTTTAAAGTACTTTATATTTATCTGCCAGTTAATTATAACACAAACATTAATAAAAACAAAGTAAAGTAAGAACCTATATATTTCTGCCAGCGGGAAAGGATGGATATTAGATGTCTGAATTTATTCATCTTCATAATCATACGGAATACAGTCTTTTAGATGGTGCAATTAGAATTCCTCAATTAATTTCCCAGACCAAAGAATATGGACAGCCGGCAGTGGCCATAACTGATCATGGGGTGCTGTATGGTATGATTAAATTTTATCGCCAGGCTAGAGAAGCTGGGATAAAACCGATCATAGGCTGTGAAGTTTATGTTACTCCCGAAAACTATCAGAAAAAAGTAGAAACAGAGCTTTATCATCTCATTCTATTAGCGTCAAATAATAAAGGTTATGAAAATTTGCTTAAAATTGTCAGCAAATCTCATTTGGAAGGCTTTTATTACAAACCCCGGGTGGATAAAGACCTGCTTTATAAGTATAGAGAGGGGCTAATAGCAACTTCTTCCTGCCTGCAGGGGGAGATTTCTACTCTGCTTCTTCAGAATAAAAAAGAAGCAGCTGTAAAAAGTGCCAGGGAATATAAACAAATTTTTGGCAGCGATAATTATTATATCGAGCTGCAGGATCATAAACTGCGAGAAGAAAAAGAAGTTAATCCTGCCTTACTGGAAGTGGCACAAGAAAATAATATTGAAATAATTGTTAGCAATGATTGTCATTATCCCCGGCAAAAAGATTCTGAATTTCATGATGTGCTTCTGGCTTTACAAACTAACAGTGAACTGGATGATGAGGACAGGCTGCAGCTGCCTAATGATGAATTTTACCTAAAATCTCCTGCTGAGATGAAAAATATATTTTCAGATATATCAGAAGGGTTAGAAAATACATTTAACATAGCGGAACGGTGTAATGTTGAGCTGGAATTTGAGCAATTTTTTCTGCCGGATTATCCGGAAGCTAAGAAAAAGAAAATTTCCTCAGAAGAAATGCTCTGGGATCTCTGTGAACGGGCTTTAAAGGAAAAGTTTCCCGAAGATAAAGAAGCTGAGAAGAGAATGGAGTATGAGCTCAACACGATTTGTGATATGGGATATGCTGCTTATTTTTTAATTGTGCAGGATTTTGTCAGAGAAGCAGAAGATAGAGGGATTAGGGTAGGGCCCGGCAGAGGTTCAGCTGCTGGCAGTTTTGTATCTTATCTGCTGGGGATTACCAAAGTTAATCCTCTAGAATATGGTCTTATTTTTGAAAGATTTTTGAATCCTGATAGAGTAAGTTTGCCGGATATTGATATTGATTTTGATGAGAGGCGAGATGAGATTATAGATTACGTTTCTAGCAGATATGGGCAGGAAAGAGTAGCTCAAATAGGTACATTTGGTACCATGGCAGCCAGAGGGGCTGTTAGAGATGTAGGAAGAGTTCTGGGTATGGACTATGATAAAGTTGACTCTGTAGCTAAAGCAATCCCCCTACAGCAGAGCGAGAGTCTTAGTGAAGCCAGAGAAAATATACCCCGGCTAAAAGAGATGGCTGAAAATGATGCAAAAATTAAGGAATTACTGGATAAAGCTGAACAGGTTGAAGGACTTCCCCGGCATATTTCCACCCATGCAGCAGGAGTAATTATAGGCCCCAGGCCTTTAATTGAACTAACTCCTCTGCAGAAGCAGGATGATACGCGTATTACTCAACTTCCCATGGAAGATGTTGAGGCCTTAGGTCTGTTAAAAATGGACTTTTTAGGGCTTCGTAACTTAACAGTCATAGAAGATGCGTTAGGTAAAATTTCTGCCAATCACGGCCACGAAATTGATATAGATTCTGTTTCATTGAATGATGAGGAAGTTTATGAGATGCTGAGTGCTGGTGAAACAGCCGGCGTTTTCCAGATGGAATCTCAATTGTTTCAGGATCTGACCTCACGACTTAAGCCCGATCGTTTTTCCGATATAATAGCTTTACTAGCCCTGGGAAGACCTGGACCTCTGGGCAGCGGACTGGTAGATGATTATATTAAATGCAGACATGGTGAAAAAGAGCCAGAATATTTACATCCTGATTTAAAGCCAATTTTGCAGGAGACTTTTGGTTTGATCCTATATCAGGAACAGGTTATGGAAATAGCCAGCAAATTGGGTAATTTTAGCATGGGTGAAGCTGACATTTTGCGTAGAGGCATGGGTAAGAAAAAAGAAAAATTGGTGGCTTCTGAAAGGGAAAGATTTGTCAGAGGTGCTCAGGAAAATGATATCCCTGAGGAAACTGCCCACGAAATTTTTGATCAAATGGAATACTTCGCCGGTTATGGTTTTAATAAATCTCATAGTGCTGCTTATGCACTCCTGGCCTATCAGACTGCTTATTTGAAGACCAAATATCCCGCAGAGTTTATGGCCGCGTTGCTTTCCAGTATTATGAGTAATCTCGACAAAGTTAGTCAGTATATCTCTTCAGCTCGAAGCATGGGATTAGATATTTTGCCCCCGGATATAAATGAAAGCAATTATGGTTTCACCTGTATTTCCCAGGAAAAAATTCGTTTTGGTCTTAAAGCTATTAAACATCTGGGAAGTAATGGCATTGAAGAAATTATTTCCTGCAGACGGCAAGAAGGTAAGTTCCAGAGCTTTTATGAAGTTTTAGAGAGAGCAAATCTTTCCTCTTTACAGAAAAGTGATGTAGAAGCTTTGATTAAGGCCGGGGCCTGTGATAATTTTTCTGTCAATAGAGCTCAGATGCTTGCTTCATTGGAAGAACTATATGATCGTCTGGCTAAAAACAAGTCAAGGGAAGCTGAAGGGCAGACTTCATTTTTTGATCTGGTGGAGGAAGATGATAATTTTTATACGGATGATTTTTCCTTCCCGGAACTGGATGGTCTGCCCCAGCAGGAAAAATTGAATCAGGAAAGAGAATATTTAGGCTTATATCTTTCGGGGCATCCGCTTGATCCTTATAAAGAGTTTTTGCAAAGAATGGGGGCAGACAAATTTCCCGAAAGAGAAGAAGGGCAATCAGAAAAATCCGGGATTATTTGGGGAGGATTAGTTACCAATTATCGCGAACATATTACCAGGAATGATAGAAAAATGGCTTTTCTCACTGTGGAAAATCAAAAAGAGATGGACGTTGTGGTTTTTCCTGCCGCTTATAAAGGATCAGTTCGACTTATTGATTCCCGCCAGGCGGTAATTATTTATGGAAAATTAGAGGAAGATCAAATAATAGCTGAAAGAGTTATTCCCCTTTCTGAGGGAGCGGTTGTTGTAAATTTGCATAATCCCAAAACTGAAACAGAACAGGAAGTTATAAATATTTTACAAGAAGATTCCGGGGGAGATATTCCTGTTTTAATAGAAAAAAGAAGAAAAGAAGATTTATATTTTTGGTTATCTCCGGAAAAAAACTGGTTAAAGTCAGTTAAACCTTTGAAAAAAATTTGCAAAAATAATGCCAGCAATATTGAACTGCTCTATTATCGATTTAATTAGTATTATGGCTATAATTCAAATATTTTAATTAATGGAGGGAGTAAATCATCAATGCAGACTAGAATTGAAGAAGATTCTCTGGGTAAAAAAGAGGTGCCTGAACAGGCATATTATGGAATCCAATCTTTAAGGGCTAAGGAAAATTTTCAGATTACCGATTTAAATATTCATCCTCGCCTGGTTAAATCTCTGGCTCTGGTCAAAAAAGCTGCTGCAATTAGTAATCGTGATATCGGTCTGTTAAATGAGGAAAAAGCAGAGGCGATAATTCAGGCTGCAGAAGAGGTAGCAGATGGGAAATTAAAGGATCAATTTATTGTAGACGCTGTTCAGGGTGGAGCAGGCACCTCCATAAACATGAATATGAATGAGGTTTTAGCCAATAGAGCACTCGAAATTTTGGGAAATAATAAAGGAGATTATAGAACGGTACACCCCAATAATCATGTAAATATGGGGCAGTCCACTAATGATGTTATTCCAACTGCAATCAGGATAACAGCAATATATATGCTGGAAGAGGTAATAGATAAGATCGAAGAATTAAGGTCCGCCCTGGCTGAAAAAGGAGAAGAATTTGATGATGTCATAAAAATGGGAAGAACTCAGCTGCAGGACGCCGTACCTATTAGACTGGGGCAGGAATTTGCCGCATATGCCCGGGTGGTAGCGCGCGATAAAAGCCGGTTAAAAGATGTTATCGAAGATTTAAATATCATAAATCTGGGGGCCACAGCATTGGGGACCGGTTTAAACGCAGATCAGGATTATGTGGAAAATATTACTGAAATTTTAAATGAACTAACTGGTCTTGACATGTCTCAGTCAGAAGATTTAGTGGATGCGACTCAAAATGTTGATGCTATTGTAGAAGTATCCTCTGCTCTAAAAACCTGTGTCAGCAATCTTTCTAAAATAGCCAGTGATTTGAGATTAATGTCTTCTGGTCCGCGCACCGGTCTGAATGAAATTAATCTGCCTGCGGTGCAGCCGGGTTCTTCTATAATGCCAGGCAAGGTTAATCCTGTTATCCCGGAAGTTATTAATCAAATTTCCTATCATATTATGGGGTGTGATAGCACTATCACTAAAGCAGCTGAAGCAGGTCAGCTAGAGCTTAATGTAATGCAGCCCGTAATGATGTATAATTTATTTCAGTCTATCGAAATGCTGCGCAATGGAATTGATACTTTCGTCCATAATTGTGTGCAGGGGATAGAGGTTAACCGCGAGCGGTGTAAAAAAATGGTGGATCAAAGTGTGGGTATAATAACAGCTATAAATCCTCATGTCGGTTATGAAAAAGCGGCTTATATAGCAAAAAAAGCTTTGAATCAGGACAAATCGGTGAGAGATATTATTTTGGATGAGGGTATATTAACTTCTGAAGAACTGGATAAAATTTTGGATCCCTATGAGATGACCGAACCAGGAATTGCCGGGAAAGAACTGCTGGATTATTAGGATTGAAATTATTTAGATTGTAATTGTTTATATATAAGATAGCTGGAAAGGATGAATAACATGTGGCAGATTGTGCATATAGTGGAAGATGAAGAAAAAGCCAGAAATCTGGAACAGCGCTTAAGTTCCCGGGGTTTTTTAATTAAAATTGATCGTTCGGGGACAAATAATTTTGAGGTCAAGGCCCCACCATCTGAAGCAGACGCTGTTTATGAGCTTCTGATAAAATGATTTAGGAATTTTTGCTAAAAATATCAGAAGACTATTTTTCGGCTGAATTATCCTGACCTGAGAATAGTTTTTTCCGGAAATCATAAAATAATTCATACTTGCAATAATAAAAGCCCCGGCTTATCCGGGGCTTTTACTAATATGCTGTGTTATAAAGATATTGTATTTTCAGCTATATTTTATCCTAAAAGCGATTCGGCCTGCTCGTAGAGATCCAGAGGAACTTCTTTAATTTCTGCTACTGCCTCGGAGAGATCAACAGCTTCAATATTCTGTCCGTTCAAAGCAGGCATTTTTCCGAAATCACCTTCATTGACTAGTTCAATCGCTTTTATACCATAACGGCTGGAAAGAATTCTATCATAAGCTGTGGGTGTACCTCCGCGGATAATGTGCCGGGGTTGAATATGTCTTGTTTCCCAGTTTACCCTTTCCTCAATTTCCTCGGCAAGATATTCACCTACACCACCAAGCACTACATGACCATATTCATCTGTATCTTCGTCTTCGGCCATCATATCTTCCATTTCAGTTGTGGTTGCTCCTTCTGCCACGACAACTAGAGCATAATCTTTGCCCCGTTCTCTTCTGGCTTCCAAAAGCTCACAGACATCGTCTATACTGTATTCTTTTTCAGGAATCATGATTACATCAGCATCTCCAGCCCAGCCGGCATATAGTGCTGTCCAGCCAGCATAGCGGCCGAAAATTTCATAGACAATAACTCTGTGGTGTGAACGAGCTGTAGTTCTCAAGCGGTCCAGGTGGTCAGTGGCTGCCTGAATTGCGCTCATGAAACCGAAGGTCATATCAGTGCATTTTAAATCATTATCCATGGTCTTTGGAACTCCTACGACATTGAGTCCTCGCTCATAAAATTTATTGGCAGCTCCCAGAGTGTCGTCTCCGCCGATGGCTATAAGGGCATCAAGATTTTCTGCTTCCATGGTTTCTTCAACTTTTTCCGGACCATGTTTAGGATTGAAAGGATTTGTTCGGCTGCTGCCCAGCATGGTCCCTCCTTCTGGCATTATGTCTATAACATCATTAATTTTCAAAGGACGATTTATGTTTTCTACAGCACCCTTCCAGCCATCTTCAAATCCTATGAACTCGTGTCCGTATTCTTTTATTCCTTTCCAGACTATCGCTTTAATTACGGCGTTAAGACCACCGCAATCTCCTCCGCCGGTCAATATTCCTATTCTCATTTTATTATACCTCCCTGGTAATTTTGTGTTTATAATTTTAGGCTCATCTCATTTCAATTTGAATGCGTATAAAGCAAAACACATAAATTTGCTTCTCATTAATAATTACTGGATAAACATCATATTTCCTGCTAACCGTATGTAATTTGGCTAAAGTTTTTTAGCAAAAATTGAAGTTCTTCACCTGATTATTCAATTTTACTTGCGTTCATGTTTATTAAAAACTACAGGGATATATGATACTTAAAATTTTCAAATTTCGGATAAACATAATGGTTTGACAATATTACTTTACTAATGTATGATATATTCAAACTGTAACATTATTAATTTTTACACATATAGTTTTAGTAATCAGGGGGAAAAATGATGGAAAGAATTGGTGTTCTGACAAGTGGTGGAGACGCACCCGGGATGAATGCTGCAGTAAGGGCAGTCACCCGCAAAGGTTTAAATGCAGGTTTGGATGTTATGGGTATAAAGAGAGGATTTGCCGGGCTGGTAAAAGGTGAAATTTTCCCTCTGGGTGATGGTGACGTTTCAGGGAAAATAAATCGTGGTGGAACATTTTTATTGACAGCACGCAGTGAAAGATTTCGTAAGGAAGTGGGGCAGGAGGAAGCATTAGAACAGATAAAAAAACATGATATAGATGCTGTAATTGTTATCGGTGGTGATGGTTCTATGCAGGGAGCCGGAGTGCTGGAAAAAAGAGGGATAAAAACAATTGGAATTCCTGGCACTATTGACAACGATCTGCCCTGTACTGATTATGCTATAGGTTTTGATACAGCTTCCAATACAATTATAGAAGCAATAGATAAAATTCGCGATACTGCCACCTCTCATGAGAGGGTTTTTGTGGTGGAAACTATGGGCAGGCATAACGGGCTTTTAACTTTAGAGGCTGGTGTGGCAGCAGGAGCAGAGGTAATATTAATACCAGAAATAGATTTTGATATGGATGAAATTTGTTCGCATATTCGGGAAGGTTATGCTCAGGGCAAATTACATAATTTAATACTTATCGCAGAAGGGATAGAATTTGAGAGTGAATTTATTCATACGGAAGAAAGAGCCGCTTTCAAAGTGGGTAAAGAAATCGAAAAACGCACCGGACATGAGGTAAGAGAAATTGTTCTTGGCCATGTACAAAGAGGTGGTGCTCCTTCTGTTAAGGATAGAATTTGGGCAAGTAAAATGGGGGCAAAAGCAGTTGGAGCTTTGCTGGACGGTAATTCGGGAAAAATGGTAATAAAACAGGGAAGAAGTTTGGATCTCATGTCTTATGATAATATTATGGCAGGAGAAGTTAAACCAGATAAAGAGATGTATGAACTGGCTTATGTAATAGGTTAATTGCTATTTTATTTTAATCGGACGGATGAATTAATTTTGACATAATGATATTTTAGGGAGGTTAAAATTGTGCGCAAAACTAAAATAGTATGTACACTGGGGCCTGCAAGCAATGATAAAAAAACTTTAAAACAGATGGCCCAAAAAGGAATGAATGTGGCGAGATTTAATTTTTCTCATGGTGATCATGAAGAGCACAAACAACGCATGAAAATTATCAAAGAGATTGAGGAGGAAATGGGACAGCCTATAGGTATAATGCTAGATACACAGGGTCCAGAAATTAGAACAGGTGACTTAGAAAAAGAGGAAGTGTATTTAGAAGAAGGAGAAGAAGTTAAATTAACAACTGAGGAAATTACTGGCAATAAAGATAAGTTTAGTGTGGGTTACGATAATCTGCCGGAAGATGTGGATCCCGGAAGTAAAATTCTTATCGACGATGGTTTGATAGAACTGGAAGTTTTGTCTGTGGCCGGTTCTGAAATTAACTGTCAAATTATGAACGGTGGTAAGCTGGGAACTTACAAAGGAGTAAATTTACCGGGAGTAAAAGTTAAGCTGCCGGCGTTAACCGAAAAAGATAGAAAGGATATAAAGTTTGGTTGTGAACAGAATGTGCATTTTGTTGCGGCTTCTTTTGTACGTAAAGCGGATGACGTTATTGAAATTCGCAAGCTGCTGGAAGAAAATAATATGGAAGATATCAATATAATACCTAAAATAGAAAATCAAGAAGGCGTCGATAATATTGATAGCATTATAGAAGTATCAGATGGAATTATGGTAGCAAGAGGGGATTTAGGAGTTGAGCTGCCGGCAGAAAAAGTTCCTTTAATCCAAAAAGAAATAATACAAAAATGTAACGAAGCGGCTATTCCGGTGATTACCGCTACTCAAATGCTGGATTCTATGATACGTAATCCTCGACCTACCAGAGCTGAAGCTTCAGATGTTGCCAATGCTATTTTTGATGGTACCGATGCCATTATGCTTTCGGGGGAGTCAGCAGCCGGCAAATATCCCGTAGAATCTGTGGAAACAATGGCAAATATAGCCAGGGAGACGGAAAATTCTCTCTCTTATAATAAAAAGATGACCTCAAAAAGCCCCTCAACAAGTACTGCTACTGAGGCTATTAGTTTTGCTTCCTGTCAAACCGCAGTAAATCTGGAAGCTGATGCCATAATAACAGCTACGGATTCTGGCTTGACTGCCCGGATGGTGGCTAAATATAGGCCCTTTATTAAAATCATTGCGGTAACTCCCAATGAAAGAGTGCAGCATTTCTTAACCTTAAGCTGGGGAGTTTCTGCTTTGTTAAGCGGAAAAGCGGATACTACTGATAAAATGATTCAACAATCAATTGATGCCGCTTTAGATGAAGGTTTAATAGAAAGTGGGGATTTGGTTACCGTAACTGCAGGAGCTCCTGTTGGTATGCCCGGTACCACGAATTTAATTAAAGTTGATATAGTTGGACGGCCTTTAGTGGAAGGAAATGGAGTTGGCAAGAGCATTGTTACAGGAAAAGCTGTGTGGGCTGAAGATGAAGAGGAAGCAAGAAATAAAATAGAAGAAGGAGATATTTTGGTAACGGATATGACTGATCGCAGTTTTATGCCTGTTCTGGAAAAAGCCGCTGGCATTATTACCAGAAAAGGTGGTCTTACTTCTCATCCTGCTATTGTAGGTTTGAACCTGGAGAAGCCTGTTGTAGTAGGTGTGGGCGAACAAATAAAAGAAATTGAAGATGGAGTAGAAATCACTCTGGACGGAGTTCGCGGTTTAGTTTATAAAGGGAAGGCTCATCTTAGATAATAATCAGTGGCGAAATTTGACACCTGAGTTTACGCTCAGTTTGGCACATACTGAGCCGGGAACACTATTTTTTATTGAAATAAAAAATTAAAAGAGCGGGGTTCTCACCCCGCTCTTTGATATTAGAAGTAAAGAGATCGCGTAGCCATCCGGATTTTATTTTAACAATTTTGGAGCTTACGCACGGTGTGCTAATCAAGCTGAGTGAAGCTAAAATTCATGGTTCTCGGAGCTCACTACTTCTTGCTTCTTAGATCAGACATTCCTTAGAACCCGAGTTTCCTGCTTCAAACAGTCAACAGCCATTCATCGAAAAGAATCTTTTCTGAGAATTCTTTCTATCCGGATGATGATCTCTTTACTTCTACTTATATTTTAGCAGATTAAAAAGGTAATGTCAAGCAAAATTTTTATCTTTTATAAAATTATAAAAATTAAAATTCCGGGCTTTGCTTTTTTAGATTAATATACAAAAAGCTACTATAGGCAGGATTTAATCTTTTAATCAAGAAATACAAAATTACCGGCTCAGATATTGAATAGTTAGTACTATTGTGAGGTGGAATTTAATGAGTGTTAACAATAAAGAGACAGTAGATTTTGCCGAAGGAATTATAAGGGAGAAATTCTTTTACTATCTGGATAGACAGGCCTGGTATATGATAACACCTGAAGTTTATGGTGAAGCTAATGACCTTCATGCTGAATTTTTAGGTTTTGAACCTGAAGATTTTGTTAATACCAATGTTAGGGAGTTATTTCCCGCAAAGAACATCGATGATTTTGTTGCTGATAACGAATATGTTTTTACCAGTAAACAGGATAATACAGTTGATTATATGATGGAAAATCATGAAGGCGAAGAAAAAATTCTTAAAATATATAGAAGGCCAGTTTTTGATGAAAAGGAAAATGTAAAGTCTGTATTATGCATTGCTGATGATGTGACTGAATGGAGAAGGGCCGAGAAAAACTTATATGAAAAAGAAGAACTATTTCAATCCATTATCTCCACTCTGCCTGACCTGCTTCTGGTTTTAGATGAAGATGGCAGATATTTGCGTTTGTGGACCGGCAACCATGAAATATTATATGCTCCTCGCAATCAGCTGTTGGGCCAAAAAATTGAAGAGGTACTTCCCGAAAAAGTTGCTGCTAAAATTATGAAGAATTTACAGCAGGCCTTGAAAAGTGTAAGCATGCAGATTTTCGAGTATACACTTGATGTGCCGGCGGGAACTAAAAATTTTGAGGCAAGATTAAAAGCGGCCGGCAGGGATAGAGCAGTTATGGTAGTGAGGGATATAACGGATAGGGTTAAAGCCCACAATAAGATCAAAGAATTACACAATTTTGCGGTGCAGCTGGGCACTGAAAAAAATGAAGAGGATATATATAAAAAAACAGTAGATGCAGCGGAACGTATTCTGGAGTTTGACGTTTGTTCTCTGGATATTGTAGAAGATGATATGCTGGTTGTAAAAGCCACTTCATCCGGAGTGCCCGAAGGTGGTTCAAAGAGCGAAAAGCTTTCAGAAAGCGGTATCGCGGGAATAGTTTACAAAACGCAGGAAACCCATATAGCCGCTAATATAAATAATGAACCGGAGGCAAAACCTGTAGACAGCAAATACAAATCTGCTATAACTGTACCCGTGGGAGATTTCGGGGTCTTTCAGGCTGTGTCTACTGAAGAAGGGAAATTTGGGCAGGAAGATTTACAGATGACTGAACTGCTGGTTTCTCATACAGCTACAGCTTTAAAAAGACTGGAAGCCGAAAAAGAAATTAGATATTTAGGTTTTCATGATGAATTAACCGATCTATATAACCGCAAATATATTGAAGAAGAACTGGAAAGACTGGATACCTCCAGACAACTTCCTCTCTCGATAATAACCGGGGATGTAAATAGTTTAAAACTGGTAAATGATGCATTTGGTCACAACAAGGGTGATGAGCTGCTGCAGTTAATGGCTGAAATCTTACAAAATTCCTGTCGGGAAGAGGATATTATTGGCAGATTTGGTGGGGATGAGTTTATAATAATTCTGCCAGATACAGATAGTAAAAGTGCTGAGCAGATCAAGGAGAGGATTTTGAAAAATTGTCGGGAAGTGGGCAAAAAGGAAATAATTCCTGTTAGTATTGCTATAGGCATAGCCACCAAAAGAAAACCAGAGGAAGAAATTGGTGAAGTGCTTAAAAGAGCCGATGCCAACATGTATGAACATAAAATGCGGCAGGGAGATAAAACAAGAGAAATAATTTTTGATAAATTATTGGCAAAATTGGGTGAAGAAAGATACGAATCTCTTGAACATTGTAAGAGGGTGAAAAAACTGGCTGAGCAGCTTGCTCTGGAGCTTGGCTGGAAAGGCAAGAGGGTTGAGTATCTGTCTGAAGCAGCTTATCTTCATGATATAGGTTTAATTACAATAGATAAAGAAATACTTGAAAGAAAGCGTGTATTGAAACTAAAAGAATGGGAAAGAGTAAAAAAACATCCTGAAATTGGCTACAGAATTGTGCGCTCATCTGAAGAATTGGATAATATTGCTCCTTTGATACTTCATCATCATGAACGCTGGGACGGAAATGGTTATCCCCGTGGTTTAAAAGGCAGAGATATTCCCACAGGTGCTCGCATAATTGCTATTGTGGATGCTTATGATGTCATGCGCAATAAAGACATATATAATGAAAAATTTTCCCGTCAGGAAGCTGTAAAAGAACTAAAGGATTGTGCAGGAACACAGTTTGACCCCCGGATTGTTGAAACATTTATCGATGAAATAATTTTAAATTGACCGTTCTTATTCCTTTATTTTTTGTGGGGTGGGTTTTGGTGTTTGCGTCCATAAGGATTATAATTTATTTTTTCTGCATACCAGGGGCCAAGATAGGGAGTTAAGATTAAAACAGATTGAAATAAGCCGGGTTTACCGGAACCATCGTCTAGAGCCAGCAGCAGCACAAATTGCTGAAAAGCTCCATAAAATAGCATGCCCAGGATAATTCCGGGAGGAATTGCCAGTAATTTGAAAAATTTATAAACTAAATCAGGTAGCTGCCAGCGATATTTACGGAGGGATTTATGAACCCTATGAATTCCCCAGAATCCGCTAAGACCAATGTAACCCGCAAACAAACTGAAAAAGAATAGGGCCGGGCGCGAAAAACCGGCGAATAAAGAAATTAATATTCCCAGAAAAATACCAGCTATTCCCATACCGGTTGAGATTCTTCCCAGATAAAGCATATAATCATCTTCATTTTTAGTTTGATAAGAGTTCATTTTATCAAAACCTCCTGAACTAATTTATTACAAAAACAATTATAACATATAAGTATTAGATAAGCTAACAGGGCTCTAAATGATAATTAATAAATTTAATATTAATAAATTTTGCTTGCATAATTAGATAAAAAATGATATATTTAAAATTGGTATTAAAAGACATTATAGTTGCCAGATTCAACAAAATCTGAACTGAGGGGGTATTTATTTTGATTAAGAAATTGGCCAGTTTGATGCTGGTGGTTAGTGTGGTAATGGTATTAAGCCTGGTGGGATTTAGCCAGACTGTCGAAGCAGAAACTACCCGGGTTGGGGTTGTATTTTCCGTAGGTGGTCTTGGGGATCTTTCTTTCAATGACCTCGCTTATGAAGGACTGGAAAGA
>CAYOFJ010000017.1:0-14955 GCA_964403065.1 uncultured Halanaerobiaceae bacterium
TCCTGCAGGCAGAAAGTGAGGTAGCTGCCAGTAATATGGTATATGGAGCAGCTGGTGCAGGAGCCAGAGTTTTGACTTCCTCTTCCAGTCCAGGTATTAGTTTAAAAGCAGAAGGCATTTCTTATATAGTCGGGGCAGAACTACCGGCAGTAATCGTAAATATGATGAGAGGAGGTCCCGGTTTAGGAGGCATTCAACCTTCTCAGTCAGATTACTTCCAGGCAACAAAAGGCATGGCACATGGTGATATCCGTCTGGGAGTTTTAGCACCTTATTCTGTTCAGGAGCTGGTTGATCTCACCTATCTAGCATTTGAACTGGCTGATAAATATCGCAATCCCATGTTAATTCTGGGGGATGGTATGATAGGCCAGATGATGGAACCGGTTGAATTCAAAAAAGAAGTTGATCCTGATGAGCTTCCCCGCAAAGAATGGGCCACAGATGGAAGGCCTGGCAGAGAAAGAAATAAACTTTCTTCTCTAGCTCTGGATGCCCATAATCTGGAGGACTTAAACTTAAACATTAAAGAAAAATACGACCGTATGAGAGAGGAAGAAGTTAGATATGATAGTTATAAATTAGAAGATGCCGAAATAGCGGTGGTAGCTTTTGGTACAACTGCCCGTATCTGTATCAGTGCTATAGATAATCTGAGAGAACAGGGAGTTAAGGTAGGTCTGCTGAGACCTATAACTCTCTTCCCTTTCCCGGAAAAGGAAATTGCCGATCTCAGTGAACAGGTTGATAAATTCCTCACCGTGGAAATGAACACCGGACAGATGGTTGAAGATGTAAGAATGGCGGTTGCGGGTCGTAAACCAGTAGAATTTTACGGCCGCACTGGTGGCGTAGTACCCAGTATTGAAGAGATAAGTGAGAAAATAATGGAAATGAGAGGTGAGTAATTATGGAAAAAATTGCCGATAGACCTGATGCCCTTACGGATGAAACCTTTCATTACTGCCCCGGCTGTACTCATGGTATCACCCATCGCCTGGTGGCAGAAGTAATAGATGAACTGGATGTAAAAGAAGAGACGATTGGGGTAGCTCCTGTAGGGTGTTCGGTGCTGGCTTATGAATATTTTGACTGCGATTTTCAGGAAGCTGCTCACGGCAGGGCACCTGCAGTGGGTACAGGCATAAAAAGAGTTCACCCCGATAAGACCGTTTTCACCTATCAGGGTGATGGTGATTTAGCTTCTATAGGTACGGCAGAAATTGTTCATGCTGCCAATAGAGGCGAAAATATAACTACCATTTTCATCAATAATGCCATCTATGGAATGACAGGAGGGCAGATGGCGCCCACTACCCTGGAAGAACAAAAAACAACAACTTCACCTTATGGTCGAGATATTAAGAAAGCGGGCAATCCTATAAAAATAACTGAAATGTTAAGTGAATTAAATGGACCCGCTTATTTATCCCGGGTGTCAATGCATGACACCAAGCATGTGCGTCAGGCGAAAAAATCCATCAAGAAAGCTTTTAAAATGCAGCAGGCAGAAAAAGGTTTTTCCATGGTAGAGGTGCTGTCGACCTGTCCTACCAATTGGGGCATAAGACCTGCGGATGCCATGGATTGGCTGGAAGAAAATATGCTGCCCATCTATGAACTCGGTGAATTTGTTGATGTCGGGGGGGTGGAGTAAATGAAAGAGGAAATTATCATGGCCGGATTCGGCGGCCAGGGAGTAATGTCCATCGGCCAGCTGCTTTCTTACTCCGGCATGAAAGAAGAGCTGGAAGTTTCCTGGATGCCATCTTACGGCCCCGAGATGCGTGGAGGTACAGCTAATTGCACTGTTATAATTAGTGATGATATGATTCCTTCACCTCTCTGTGACCATCCTGATTCTGTTATTACTATGAACTTACCTTCTCAGGACAAATTTGCTCCTAAAGTTAAAGAAGGTGGTCTGGTAGTAACAAATTCCTCTTTAATTGAGAAAAATGTGGCCAGAGATGACCTGGATGTTATAGAGGTTCCTGCCAATGAGATTGCCAACGAAATAGGCAGCAGCAGAATTGCTAATATGGTCATGCTGGGCGCTTATCTGGCCAAAAAAGATATTGTTGATTTAGAAACTGTAAAAGATAATCTGGAAAATGTTCTGCCCAAAAGACATCATAATCTAATTCCTATGAATAAAGAAGCTCTGGAAGAAGGTTATAAACTGGCAGAAAAAACCGTTCAAGAAGTTTAGATTTAGTTTCATCAGGAATATAAAAACAAAAAATGTTATTATTTAAATGCTCCTGTCGGTCTATAATAATGCCGGCAGGGGCATTTTTCATTTCTTTCAAACATCTTGAAGGAGGAAAATTGCTTCGAATCATTAATCTTAAATACAGGCCATAAAAAATAAATTTTATTATTCAGATAGGAAGTGTGTACAGTGGGGGGAGAAAAATTGCAAGAAAATTCAACAGCTGATATCTTGAAAAAATTGCTGCGTGTTAATAGCGGCCCCCGGGAAGAGTCCGAGCTGGCCGATATTCTTATCTCTCGGCTGAAGGATATAGGGTTAACTGTTAATACTGATAATGCCTCCGAAAAAATTGGGGGTAATGCTGATAATATACTGGTAGAAGTAGATCCTGAACAGGAAAAAAATATTTTGCTGACCGCCCATATTGATAATATTTCCGGAGGTATTTCTGACTCTTTAGTTGAAAAAGATGATAAACTATTTAAGGATGGTTTAGGTGGCCTGGGGGTAGATGATAAAGCAGGTGTTTCTGTTCTGCTTTCAATTTTAAATTCTCATCCCGGGCAGTTACCTCCTGGTCTGGGCATAATTTTTACGGTAGCAGAAGAACTGGGATTGCTGGGAGCCTCTGTGCTTCCACGAAAATTTATCAGCAGGTTTGATAAAGCTCTGGTCCTGGATGGTGAAGCTCCAGCAGGAACAATTTTTTATCAGGAACCAGCAGCCTGTTTTTTTGCTATTTCTTTACAACAATCACCACTGGAAAAATCTCTGTCATCCCGGCAAAAAATGCTGTTAAGAAGAATACGGCATTATTGGGATAAAAGTGATCTCTGTCTTGTTTCTCATTTAATTTCCGGGCCTTTACCTGCCTGGAATTTTTTTCAGGAAGAGATATTAATTGTGGGAATTAAAGGTGAAAATGTTGAAAAAATAGAGTCTAAATGGAATAGGAGATTAAAAGAGCTTAAAAGGTATTTCGGGATTAGAAGTGATGATTTAACATATAAATTACTTCATTCCTGTTCGGGTTTTAATATTGATACCAGCAGACCCTGGCTGCAAAACCTGGAAAATTCTCTGTTACAGTCAGGATTAAAGGTTAATTATAAACAAAGCTCCCATATAAGCGAGGCTGGTAAACTGAATGATTTCGGCATTGAAGCTGTTAACCTGGGCCTGGGATTATCAGATGTTCATACGTCTCAGGAGAGGATCAACTTGAATTCTCTGAAATATCTTTCCCGGGCTGTAGAAAACTTTTTATTTAATGATTAATTTGGATTACTAACTAATATTTCCGGATAATATATTTAGATAGTTAAACAGGAAAGGAGATCTATAATGGATAGTTTAAGGGAAAAATTGCTGGAGAGTGAAACAAAATTTAATGGCAATATCTTATCGGTGAAAGTAGACCAAATTGAACTACCCGATGGTACCCGATCAGAAAGAGAAATTGTCGAACATCCGGGGGGAGTAACGGTAATTCCTTATACTTCAGAAGGTAAAATAGTTATGGTAGAACAATACCGCCATGCTGCTGAACAGGTTATGCTGGAGCTGCCGGCTGGACGCCTGGAAAAAGGAGAAAAGGCTGAAGTTGGAGGACGCAGAGAATTAAAAGAGGAAACCGGCTATTCTGCGGGAGAAATGATTTATCTTTTTGATTTTTATACAACTCCAGGATATAGTTCCGAATGTTTAAATCTTTATCTGGCTAAAAAGTTGACCAGAGGGGATCAACAGCTTGAAAAAGGAGAATTTTTGACAATTAAAGAAATAGACCCCGGAGAAATAATGGATTTAATTTTATCCGGTAAAATCAAAGATAGTAAGACAATTATAGGATTGATGGCTTTTTTACAGCAGGAAAAGAACGGTGGCTTTGATGGCTAATTTAAAGAAATATTTTACTGATCTACATATTCATGTTGGCAGCGCAGATGATTCCCCTGTTAAGATAACTGCTTCTCGTCAGCTAACTGTGCGCACTATTTTGCAAAAAGCAGTCCGGGACAAAGGTATTGATGTGGTAGGAATTATAGACTGTCTTTCTCCTCCTGTCAGAAAAGAACTAAAAAGGCTGCAGCAGGAGAATATATTAAAACCTGTGAAAAATGGTGGATATTTAACAGAAAAAGGGACTTTACTCATACCCGGGGCAGAACTGGAAAGCAGAGAGGCAGATGGCAGGAAAGCTCATTATCTTGCTTATTTTCCCGATTTGCAGAAGCTGGAAAAATTAGCCGGAGAACTGGAAGACAAAATCACCAATTTGAGTTTGAGCAGTCAGACCTGTTACTTATCTGGTTCCGAGATATTAAATTTAGTACAAGAATATAAAGGTATATTAATTCCCGCTCATATTTTTACACCTCACTGCAGTTTTTATGGATTTGCCTGTTCGGGATATGAAGAAATATTTAGCAGAGAAGAATGGTCTCAGATACCCGCAGTAGAATTAGGACTTAGTGCGGATAGGTATCTGGCCGGTATGCTGACTGAACTGGATAGCAAAACATTGCTGAGTAATTCTGATGCTCATTCTTTACCTAAACTGGCCCGGGAATATAATTTACTGGCCATGAAAGCCAAAAATTTTACTGCTTTTAAAGCTGCATTAAACGGCAGTTGTGGCAGAGTCGTTAAAAATTTTGGTCTGGATCCGGGTTTGGGCAAATATCATCGCAGTTATTGTCCAGAATGTGAGGAAAAATTTACACTTTCTGGTCCTGTTTTGCAATGTCCTGAGTGTGGTAAAGAAGATATAATTGTGGGAGTTAAAGATAGGATTATGCAAATAGCCGATCGTAAAGAGGGTACTGCCGGGGAAGATAAAGAGTATATTCATCAGGTGCCTCTTCTGGATATTCCGGGGTTGGGTCCGGCAACTTTAAGACGACTGCAGGAAAAACTGGGGACCGAAATGGAGATTATTCATGAAAGCAGCAGGCAGGATATTGCCAGCATTGCTGGTGAAAATATAGCGGAGAAAATTGTTGCTTCTCGCCGGGGAAAACTGAAAGTTGTACCCGGGGGAGGGGGAGAATATGGCCGGGTCAAATGTTGAATAATTAATATTCTTAAGCTGAAAATTAATAAAATTAAGCATTGCCTTGACTTTTTTAATTTGCTGTAATATAATTTAGATATAAGAAAGGTGGGTGATAGTATGGCTAACAAGCTGATAGGAAAATGCCCGGTTTGCAGCAAAAATCTGCATATAACAAAGCTCGAGTGCTGTAACTGTCATACCTCCATATCCGGTAATTTTCAGCAGGATAAATTTTCCCGTTTAAATGAAGACCAACTTGAATTTGTGGAAGTTTTTATCCGTTCCCGGGGAAATATTAAAGAAGTTGAGCGTGAAATGGGAATTTCCTATCCTACCGTGCGCAATAAACTGGATGAAGTGATTGAGGCTTTAGGATATAAGGCAAAAGATAGCCCTGATGATGAAAAAGGGGAAAAGCGCAAAGAAATATTGAATTCTCTGGAAGAGGGAGAGATAGATTCCGGAGAGGCAGTTGAAAAGCTGCAAAATTTATAGGGGGAGTTAATATGCAGGAAGAAAGAAAAAGAATTTTAAATATGCTGGAGAAGGGTAAAATAACTGCTGATGAAGCGGATGAACTTCTCGAAACTCTTTCCAGTGCTCCAGAAGAAGAGGCTGGTTTTGAGAATAAGAGTTCCCGGGCTAAATCTCTTAAAATCCGTATAGAAGAAGCAGGGGAGGAAAAAGTTGATATTTCTATCCCACTTTCTTTAGCTCGCTCTTTTGTTGATTTTGTGCCAGAAAATGCCCGGGCTAAAATGCAAGAGAGAGGTATAGAGATAGAATCAGTTCTGGAGGAAGCAGATACTGAAGATGGCACCCTGGTTAATATTCAGGATGGCGACGAGCATGTTGAAATCAAACTGGAGTAATGTTTTGGGTTTTTTCATACAGCCGGTGAAATAATATTATAAATTCAAATTTGGTCACAGCTAAGATTTTTTGTTTATCGGCATTGTGCAGGATAACCATTTTTATAATTTCAGCAATTGAGCCCTTTTTCCCTCACGAAAAAGGGGTTTTTTTATGGGGCAGGCGGATGGACTGTTCTTCATACGATGTTTTCTAAAACCTGGGTTACCTACTCAAAATAAAGCTACCCTCGCGAAGGAACTTCCTGTTCCTCGCGCGGCTAACTACCTCCCTGTAGTTAGGCTTTATTTTGAGCAATTATGACGATGATGAAGGTGAAAACATCGAAAGTCATCACAGTCCATCCGCCTGCCCGCGAGTAAAAGTCCTTGGGTTTATAGCTCTGACTTGAAGGTACCCGCATCCTGCAGCAGGCTCGGCTCACAACATCCCTGTTGATCGAGCCTATTTATGACGAATTATTGCGGCCTGAAGATAGAAAAGCAACAAAAGTCATCACAATATTCTTACCTGGTCTAGCAGAAAGCACAACCAAAGTAAAGGCTTTATTGGCTTTATTTTGAGTAATTATGACGACGATGAAGATGAAAACATCGAAAGTCATCACAGTCCATCCGCCTGCCGAGAGGTAAAAGACCGTAGGTTTATAGCTCTGGCTTGAAAGTACCCGCATACTGCGGGAAAGTGTGTAGGTTATCATAATCAATGAAATGGAGGAAATAAATTATGAATGATTCACATCTAAAAAAATATGCTTATACTCTGGTCAATTATTGTGTAGACGTTTCTGAAGATGATCTGGTTTTATTGCAGGGCTCATCATTGTCCGAACCACTGGTTAAAGCTGTGTATGAATCTATTTTAGCTGCTGGTGCTCACTGTCATTATGCGGGGGATTTTGCCGGTAAAGAAGAAATTTTTTACAACAATGCCAGCACAGAGCAGCTGGAATTTGTTTCTCCTATAAAAAAGTTTATACTGGAAAATGTCGATGCCATGATTAGAATCAAGGCCAATCATAATACCAGAGAGTTGAGTGAAGTTGATGCCAGTCGAATAAGACGTCATCAGTCTGCCCAGCAGGAACTGATGGAGATCTATATGAACAGATCGGCCGAAGGAGAATTAAACTGGAATGTTTGTCAATATCCAACTCAGGCTGATGCCCAGGAGGCCGGTATCTCTTTAAGCTCTTATGAAGATTTTATCGTTTCTGCCTGCCATCTGGACAAGCAGGACCCGGTATCTTACTGGGAAAATTTTAGCTCGGAAATGGAGAGAATTGCCGAAATTTTAGAAAATAAAAATAAACTGCGATTTGTCAGCGAAGATTCTGATTTATCACTGAAAATAACTGATCGTAATTGGCTTGTTGATGATGCTCAGCGTAATTATCCCGGGGGAGAGGTGTTTTCGGCTCCGATAGAAGATAGTGCTGAAGGGAAGATAAGATTTTCTTTTCCCGGTATTTATCAGGGAAGAGAAATAAAAGATATAAGACTGGAATTTTCTGAGGGCAAAGTTATTTCGGCTGAAGCAGCCGAAGGAGAAGAACTTCTGCAGCAATTACTGGAAGCAGATGAAGGTGCTCGTTATCTGGGAGAAGTTGCTGTGGGCATGAATAAGGGAATAGATAGATTTACCCGTAATATGCTTTTTGATGAAAAAATTGGTGGTACCATACATCTGGCCCTGGGGAGAGCCTATCCCGAATCCGGAGGGGAAAATGAATCTTCTATCCACTGGGACATGCTCTGTGACATGAGAGAGGGTGGAAAAATTTTAGCAGATGATGAGGTAATTTATCGAGAAGGTGAGTTTTTAGTGTAATTCGCACCCAATATTTGTTTAAATGTGATATTAATTCTCAGTAAACAACAGGATTTCTTTTCCGGGTGTTGAATTATTTAAGTGACAGGAGGTTTGTAAAATGAATGAAATTTTACAGAGGACGATTATAATAATACTTGATAGTGTGGGCATAGGAGAGCTGCCCGATGCTGATCAATACGGAGATGTTGGGGCTCATACTCTAGGCAATATGGCTCGCGAAGTCGGCGGTCTTGATATACCGAATTTAGAAAAGCTGGGTCTGGGAAAAATTGATGATATTGAAGGTGTCGATTCTGATATAAAGGCTGAAGGGATATATGGAAAGATGGCTGAGGCTTCTGTGGGTAAAGATACGACCACAGGCCACTGGGAACTGGCTGGACTAATTTCTCGCAGAGCTTTTCCTACTTACCCTGATGGTTTTCCCGATGAAGTAATTGAACCTTTCAAAGACGCGATAGGTAGAGGTATACTGGGAAATAAAACCGCTTCCGGTACCGTAATAATTGAGGAGCTGGTGGAAGAGCATTTTGAAACAGGTTATCCCATTGTTTACACTTCTGCCGACAGTGTCTTTCAAATTGCTGCTCACGAAGAAGTTATACCGCTGGAAGAACTCTATGAGATGTGTGAAAAAGCCCGCGATATATTAACAGACGAACATGCTGTGGCCCGAGTTATAGCCCGACCTTTTGTGGGCGAACCGGGAAAACTGGAAAGAACTGACGACAGAAAAGATTATTCTCTGGCACCTCCGGGTAAAACTTTGCTCAACAGCTTTGAAAAGTCCGGGGAAAGGGTAATTGGTATCGGCAAAATAATTGATATTTTTGCCGAAGATGGTGTAACAGAATATGATCACACTATAAATAACATGAAATGTGTTGATATAACCCTTGATTATATGAGCAGAGAAGAATCAGGGTTAATATTTACCAACCTGGTAGAATATGATATGGTTTATGGTCATAGACGCAATGTTGAAGGATATTATCAGGCTCTGCAGGATTTTGACGAGCGGCTTCCGGAAATTCTGGATTCACTTAGAAAAGATGACATGCTGGTTATTGCAGCTGATCACGGGTGTGATCCCACTTATAGTGGTACCGACCATACCCGGGAATATGTACCACTGTTGATGGTAGGTGAAAAACTTAAAAATAATTATGATCTGGGTACCAGGGATTCGTATGCTGACATGGCAGCAACTATAGCTGATCTGCATGACATTGAATTACCCGAGGACGGCAGCAGCTTTGCGGAAGAAATAAAAATCGACTAAAATTTTAGAGGTGATATTATGTCCCAGCAGGACGAATTAACTAAAGTAAAGGAAGCAGTTTCTTATGTGGAGGAAAATATTGATGTACAGCCCCGGCTGGCCCTAATTTTAGGTTCAGGACTGGGAGTTCTGGCTGATGAAATAGAAAATGCCGATGTTATTCCCTATGAAGAAATACCCAACTTTCCTGAATCGACAGTAGAAGGACATGCCGGTCAGCTTGTCTGTGGTGAGCTGGAAGAGCAGAAGGTTATAGCTTTACAGGGAAGATTTCATTATTATGAAGGATACGAAATGCAGGAAATAGCTCTTCCTGTTAGAGTTATGGCTGAACTGGGCTGTAAAGGTCTCTTCGTTACCAATGCAGCGGGAGGTGTCAACCGCAATTTTGATCCGGGTAATTTTATGCTCATCAGTGATCATATAAATTTAATGGGTGATAATCCTCTGCGCGGGGAAAATTTAGATGAGCTGGGCCCCCGTTTTCCCGATATGACCACTGCTTATGATGCAACCTGGCAGGACCAGGCCGAAGAAATTGCCCGCGAAGAAAGTATTAAAATGCGCCGCGGAGTATATGCGGGAATGGGCGGACCCAGTTACGAAACTCCTGCTGAAATCAGGATGCTGGAAACTCTAGGAGCAGACGCAGTGGGAATGTCCACTGTTCCTGAAGTTATAGCTGCCCAGCATATGAATTTAAGAGTGCTCGGTATTTCCTGTATTACCAATATGGCTGCAGGTATTTTGCCTCAACCTCTCTCTCATGATGAAGTGGTGAAAATTGCGGAAGAAGTAAAACCTGATTTCATCAGACTAATTCGCTCATTGCTTCAGGAGCTGAATATTGATGAGGACTTATGATATAATTTTCAAAAAAAGAGAAGGGGAAAAACTGAGTGAAGAGGAGATTAATTATATAATTGATGGTTATACCAGAGGAGAAATACCTGACTATCAGATGTCAGCCTGGGCCATGGCGGTTTATTTCCAGGGAATGGATGTTGATGAGACTTCTCATCTGGTCAATGCCGTTGTTGATTCAGGAGAAACAGTCGATCTTTCTTCTCTACCCGGAAAAAAGGTTGATAAACACAGCACAGGAGGTGTGGGAGATACGACATCTCTGGTGCTAGTTCCTCTGGTGGCAGCGGCCGGAGTGCCCGTCCCCAAGATGTCAGGCCGGGGACTGGGTCATACCGGGGGGACTCTGGATAAATTAGAGTCGATTCCGGGTTTTAAAAAAGATCTGGATAAGCAGGATTTATTGCCACAGGTGGAAGATGTAGGAGCAGCAGTGGTAGGTCAAACTGCCAATTTAGCCCCGGCTGATAAAAACTTATATGCTCTGAGAGATGTTACAGCCACTGTGGATTCTGTTCCCCTTATTGCCAGCAGTATAATGGGAAAAAAGATAGCCGGAGGAGCAGATTCCATAGTTCTGGATGTTAAGACAGGCAGTGGGGCCTTTATGCGCGAAGTAGATCAGGCCAGGGACCTGGCCCGACTTATGGTAAATATCGGCAAAAATCTCAGTCGTACTACCAAAGCCCTGCTGACAGATATGAGTCAGCCTCTGGGTGAAAAAGTTGGTAACAGCCTGGAAGTCAAAGAAGCTATAAATACATTATCGGGAAATGGCCCCCTCGACCTGGAAAAATTATGTGTAAAGTTGGGGGCTGCTATGCTGGTTGCCGGTGATTACAGTGAAAATTTACAGACAGCCGAAGAAAAATTACAAAAGCTGCTGGCAAACGGCCAGGCGAAAAAAAAATTTGTTCAGCTAGTTGAAGCTCAGGGAGGTAATTCGCAAGCTGTAGAAGATTTATCTCTGCTCCCCACAGCCGAAAATAGATATGAGCTCAAAGCTGAAACTTCGGGTTATGTAGCTGAAGCTAAAGCTCGCAGTATAGGTATTGCTGCCATGCAGCTCGGGGCCGGCCGAGAGAAAAAAGAGGATGATATAGAGCCTGGTGCCGGAATAGAAGTGCTGGCCAAAAAAGGAGATAAAGTTGTAAAAGAAGATACACTGGCTGTTCTTCATTACAACCATGAAAATAAATTAAAAACAGCTTTAGAGACGTTAACTGACGCTTATAAAATTATAGAAAATCCACCCGAAACAGGTGATTTGATTATAGATTTAATCGAGTAAAAAAATCCAGTTATAAATAGGGTTCTTCTCCAAAACAGTTGTAAAATTACCATATATACTGTATAATCGTGATTGTTTATATTCTCAATAGCCGGGCTCTATAAAGTATTGGAAGCCAGGAAGCTATGTGATACTAGAAATTTTTTGAAACCCGGGTCGTAACTACGGCCAAAAAATTGTGCCCCGGCTCAGGAGATGCCGGGCTGAGCATAAGCTCATGGATGAGCTTTTGCGAAGGAAGCGCTGTTTTTTGGCCGAATACTAAACCTAAATATTAAAAATATTTCATGTGAACTAAGCTCCCTAGCTTCCCATAATAAGTATTATGAAGATAAATTAAAACCAGATTTAATCAAACTGTTTTGGAGAACTTCCAAAAATAGTAAGTTTTATGTTTACTTTTCTGCCTGGAGGATGACTTTTATGGAAATAATCGTTTCACATGATCATACAGATCTGGATGGCCTGGCTGCCATGGTTGCTGCCCGGCATTTATATACCGATGCTTTTCCTGTATTTGCCGGACGTTTACATCCTTTGACTCAGGACTTTATGGCACTCTATCGTGATGAAATTGATGTCGCCAGCCTCTCTGATATAGATCTGGACAGAGTTGAAAGAGTTATAGTTGTAGATACAGCCGATTTAAACCGGCTGGGCAGAATTAATGATTTGATTGACTGGCAGGAAGTGGAAGTAATAGTCTATGATCATCATCCACATAATAGTGAGGCTTCCAGCTGTGTAGATCTTGATTTAAGCCAGGATGTTGGTTCATCTACTACAATTCTTATTAATAAGATTTTGCCCAGAGACATTAATTTAGATCCGATTGAGGCTACACTTTTTGCTCTCGGTATTTATGCTGATACCGGTAATTTCACTCATTTAAATACAACACCCAAAGATTTGAGAGCCGCTGCATATTTAATGGATGCTGGGGCTCATGTAAAAATCATAAATCAATTTTTGCGAGAAAAACTCAATGAAGAGCAGCAGCAGGCGCTGGAAGAACTGCTGCAAAATCGCAATGAGCTGGAAATCAATGGTACTTCCGTCAATTTATTTTCAGCTGAGTTTTCTGATTATATTATGGGTTTAAATAAAGTGGCCAATCGTATTAAGGACCTGTATGATTTATCCAATGTATTTATAGCTGCTGAAGCTGAAGGTAATGTTGATATAATAGGGAGAAGCAGTGATGAAGCTGTGGATGTGGGCAAAATATGCAGTCATTTTCAGGGAGGAGGACACTCAGGAGCTGGTTCGGCCCGGGTGGATAAATCTCTTTCCCGGGTAGAACAGGAATTAAAAAAAGCTCTGGAGACAGAAATTACCCGTTTGCATGATGTTAAAACAATCATGTCCTCCCCGGTGAGAACTATCTCCCCGGAAACTGAAGTGGCCAGGGCGGAAAAAATGATGGAAAAATATGGTCATAATGGTCTGGTAGTAACAGATAATGAGGAGATAGTAGGAATATTTTCCCGGCGTGACCTGGATAAAATAAAGGGACATGATTTAATGAATGCTCCTGTAAAAGCATACATGTCTCAGGATGTTGTGACTATCTCTGCTGATTCTTCTATTTTAGATGCTCAGCAGTTGATGGTTAAATATGATATTGGCAGATTACCTGTAATAGAAGAAGGAGAAATGTGTGGTATAGTTACCAGGACTGATGTTCTGGCATCGTATTATGATGATATTTCTCCTCAGCATTTTCAAAATAGATATGGCAGCAGTATGGTTGATATTTCCCGGCAAAAGCAGGATGTGTCTGAAAAACTACATGATTTACCCTCTAAAGCTTCTGAAATAATTTCCCTGTGTGCCAAATTGGCTCAAAAACAGGATAGTCTGCTTTATTTAGTAGGAGGTATGACAAGAGACCTCCTGCTTAACAGAGAAAACAAAGATATTGATCTGGTTATAGAGGAAAATGCCCGCCAGTTTATTCTGGCTCTGGCCGCAGAACTTGATACGGATTATCAATTTCATGAGCGCTTTCAAACTGGTTCAATTTCTCTGCCTGGTGAATATAATCTGGATATTGCTCAGACCCGGTCTGAATTTTATCCCGGTCCCGGTGTCAGGCCCGAAGTGGAAGAGGCGGGCCTGCTGGAGGATCTTTTCCGCAGAGATTTCACCATTAATGCCATGGCTATAGCTCTTAGTCCCGGAGATTATGGTATGCTTTATGATTTTTTTAATGCTCAATCTGATTTACAAAAAGGTCAAATTAAAGCTCTGCACCGGTTCAGCTTTCTGGATGATCCGATTAGAATAATCAGAGGAATTAGATATGCTCTGGAATTGGGATTTGATCTGGAAACAGAGACAGAGAAATTAATGGATGAAGCTTTAAGAAAAGGTGATTTTTCCAGATTAAAGTTGAGCAGAGTATACGAGGAGTTGCGAGATCTGGTGCGAGATTTTCACGACCACGATCGTTTTTCCTCTATTTTAAAGAGGCTGCCGGCTTTTAAACTGCTGGCATATGATTTTGAATTCAATGAGAAGAGAGAACAAGAGTGGCAGATATTGAACCACAGCCTTGCATATTTGGATGCAAAGGATTATAATATTAAAGAATGGGAAGTTAAAATTGCTTTTCTAATGGAAAATATGCCAGTTAAATATCGCAAAAAACTATCTATAGCCGAGGAAGTAATTGATTTAATAGAATTCATTCATAATTGTGAATCACACTGTGAACGTTTAAAGAAGAGCACTGATCCGGTGGATATATATGCGCAGCTGGAGCAGCTGTCGGGGGAAAGGCTGGCACTTCTGCATTTTTATTGTCAGGAAGCCAAAGTTCAGGAAAAGATTGAATATTTTTGTCAGGAACTTTCCCGGACCAGCCTGGATATAGATGGCAATGATTTAATGGAAATGGGGCTTAAACCTGGCCCTTTGATACAGGAAATTCTGGATGAAGTATGGATTGCCCATCTTCGGGGTGAGGCCGACAGCCGTTCGGATCAACTTACCCTTGCGCGTGATCTTGTCCGCAAAAAGACTGGAGGTTAATTAAGGTGAATATGATTTTAGAATTAATTCTTGTTATTCCTATACTGCTGCTTTCTTTGTCAATTCATGAGTTCAGCCACGGTCTGGCATCTTATAAAAAAGGTGATCCCACTCCCAAAATGCAGGGTAGACTTACTTTGAATCCGCTGTCTCATCTTGACCCTATGGGAGCTATGGTGCTGCTTTTAACCCGCAGATTTGGTTGGGCCAAACCTGTGCCCATAAATCCTCATTATTATAGTGAACCACGCAAAGATTTAATGCTGGTAAGTGTGGCCGGTCCGGCTTCTAATTTTGTGCTGGCAGTAATATTTGCCCTGTTCTTAAATTTACTGGGGGTATTTCTCAGCGGTCCCCTGGCTATGAGAATGTATACTCAGCCAAATTCTCTGATAGTAGTTCTGGTACAATTTTTACAGCTGGGCATTATTATAAATGTGAGTTTGGGAATTTTTAATCTGCTGCCCGTTCCTCCCCTGGATGGTTCCAAAATTTTACGT
>CAYOFJ010000017.1:14965-17928 GCA_964403065.1 uncultured Halanaerobiaceae bacterium
TGTTTTACCACCTGAAGCTGACCGGTATCTTGATCAGCTGGAAGGTCCCATGGGAATGATATTACTATTAATTCTGGCCTTCACCGGTGTGCTGGGAGCAATCATAGGGCCGGTAGTCCAGATGGTTATGAGACTTTTAGTTTTTGTGTGATTAATTAAATCTTCTAATTTAAGTTTTACTCCAGATGAGGTGTAGGTAATGTCCTATGAACTTGAGATTGAAAATTTCACAGGACCTATCGATCTTCTTTATCAGTTGATAAAAGATAAAGAGATTGAAATCAATGAAATTTCTTTGGCCCGGGTAGCCGACCAATATTTGGCCTATCTGCGCCAGATGGACGAATTCGATCTGGATAGTGCCAGCGAATTTACGCAAATAGGTGCTGAGCTTCTGGAATTAAAGGTTCGCAGCCTGCTGCCGAGCAGCAGTGATGAGAGCGAAGAAGAGGAAGATGAAAGCCCTCTGGTGGCCAGGTTAAGAGAGCATAAGCTGATAAAAGAGCTCTGCGAAGAAATGTCACGTTACCGGGCGGAAGCTGCTCGAGAATTTTATTCCCGCTATCTGGGTACAGAACGCAAAGATAAATCCGAGCTGGAAGTTGAATCTGATTCCCATAAACTTTTTGAATTGTTGGATCAGGTGCTGGAAAATTATGAAAAACGCCAGGAAAAGGAAAGAAAAAGAGATAATATTATTAATTTAGCCAGAGAAAGTATTTCTGTGCAGGAAAAAAGTGATAGGATTTTAAATATTATTCATAAGCAGAGTTCCCGCGAGAAGTTTCTCTTTTCTGATTTTGTTGAATCGCCGGATGATCGTCTGGAAATTGCTGCTACTCTGCTTTCCGTACTGGAACTTTCTCTGCAGGAAGCTGTTCGCCTGCAACAAAAAGAGAGATTTGGAGAAATAGCAATTATACCTATAAAAGGTGAAGGAGACAGCCATGACTGAAAAGCTACAGCCGCTGCTGGAAGCTATTTTATTTTCCGCTAATGAACCAGTTTCTATAAATGAATTAGCCGATAATCTGAATTATAGCAAAGGAGAAATAGAAGAACAGCTAAAGAAGCTGGATGATCACTACTGTCAGGAGAAACATGGTTTAAAACTGAAAAATTTTCAGAAGGGTTTTCTCCTGTGTACCAGCCCCGAATTATCAGAAAAGGTAGAAAAAGTTCTCACCTCCCAGCAGAAAGTAAAATTGAGCGAGGCGGCCATGGAAACTCTGGCTATAATAGCATATTTTCAGCCAATTACTCGCAATGAAATTGAAGAGATACGGGGGGTAAGAGTTGATACTACCCTGCGGACCCTGCAGAAATATGAATTGATTAAAGAAAAAGGTAGACGTGATCAACCGGGGCGTCCCATCATTTATGGCACCACCGAAGATTTTCTTTATTTTTTCGGTATTAGCGATCTTTCTCAGCTGCCCAAACGAGAAAAGGTTTTAAATAAATTTTCTACTTGTCAAGAAGAAACCAGTAAAGAGTATAATCAGGAGGAAAATTAAGTTGCAGATGAGACTGCAGAAATTTATGGCCCGGTCCGGAGTAGCTTCCCGCCGCAAATCAGAAGATATAATTGCTGAGGGTCGGGTTACAGTCAATGGAGAAAAAGTTACTGAAATGGGAGTCAAAATTGATCCCACCAGCGATATTGTGCGGGTTGACGGTCGAAAAATTGCTAGAGAAGATTTTCGCTATGTTAAGCTGCACAAACCTGTGGGGGTAATTTCTTCAGCCAGTGATCCCCGGGGTAGAAAAACAGTGGTTGATTTTGTCAATCATCTGCCTCAGAGACTTTACCCTGTGGGTAGACTTGATTATGAATCCCGGGGTTTAATACTTTTGACCAATGATGGTGAATTAACACATATTTTAACCCATCCTTCTTTTGAAGTGCCTAAAACATATCAGGTGAAAGCCCGGGGCTTTTTGGCCAGTGAATCACTGACAGCCCTGGAATCCGGTCTGGAACTGGAAGACGGAATGACCGCTCCTGCCCGGGTTAGTGAAGTTGAGTTTGGAGACAGAGAAACCAGCTTCAAAATCACTTTGCAGGAGGGAAGAAAGAGACAGGTGCGAAGAATGTGCAGGGCGGTAGGCCATGAAGTGATAGATCTTAAAAGAATCAAACTGGGACCTATAATTTTAGGAGATCTTCCAGAGGGGAACTGGTGTGATTTAGATGAGTCAGAACAGAAACAGTTGATAGATTTGAAACAGCAAAAAAAGGAATATGCGGATAATAGCAATAGTGCGGATAAAAATGACGGGGAAAATTCTGAAAATCCTGAAGAAAATATATAAAAGAATGCCCGCCTATCCGGCAAATTTTTAGGGATAGGTTTTTCTTTTGGTATGGGGGGGACTTTGATGCTCCAGGAATTATATATGCATGGATTTAAATCATTTGCTGAACCAGTGACGGTGGATTTCTCCGATAGCTCTGTCACCGCTATAGTGGGACCTAATGGTAGTGGCAAAAGCAATATTGTTGATGCTATTAGATGGGTTATGGGAGAGCAGAGTCCTACAACTTTGCGCAGCAGCAAAATGTCCGATGTAATATTTTCCGGTAGTGAGGAGAGAGCTGCCCGCGAGAAAGCAGAAGTAAGTCTTAAGCTTGATAACTCTGACAATCAGCTTTCTCCGGAGAGAGATGAAATTACCCTGGGTAGAAAAGTTGATACTGAAGGCAGCAGCAGTTACTTTTTAAATAATGATACCTGTCGGCTAAAAGATATCAGAAATTTACTGGATGATACCGGTTTGAATCAGGAACCTTACTCTGTTGTTGGTCAGAATCGGGTTGAAGCTATAATTAACAGCAGCCCGGAAAAACTGCGAGAAATTTTTGAGGAAGCAGCAAAAATTTCCCGGCACAGGCGCCGCAAAGAGGAAGCTGAGCGCAGATTGGAAAGAACAGAGGAAGATTTGCAGAGAGTTGATGATTT
>CAYOFJ010000018.1:0-17760 GCA_964403065.1 uncultured Halanaerobiaceae bacterium
CCTCAGTTAATCCTGCTCGACGAACCCTATACCGGTCTGGATTTTTCTGCCCGACAAATTTTGAAGGAACTTCTGCAGGAATACTCTCACTGTCCGGTTTTATTTACGTCCCACGATATTGACAGAGCGCTCGCTAACTGCCAGCAGTGGTTTTTGCTTAAAAATGGCAGGGCTGTAAATAGAGGTGATTCCGGTGAAAAAGAAAAAATTTATGATAATTTAGCCCAGTCTGAACTGCAGGTGAAAGAGACTTGAATTTTTTTAAAACAATACTGACCCTTTTATACAAAGAAGGGGCTCTGGAGTTAAATACAGGACAGCTTATTGGTTCTATGTTTTTGTTTGCTCTGCTTGCGGGGGTTATTTTCAGCATGACGTTAGGGGTGGGCGGAGAAATTACCACATACTTCCCCGGCGTTTTCTGGTTCAGCCAGATTTTTGCAGTGCTGTTAATTTTGAACCGCTCTATTGCCCGGGAAAAGGAAAATAATTGTCTGGAAATCATAATTCTGTCCGGCAGCTCCCGGGAAGCTGTTATGGCGGCCAGAATAATTGCTAATTTTTTTCTATTCATTTTACTTTCTATAGTAATCACACCTGTATTTTTTGTTTTGTTTGATATGACTTTAAACTGGCATATTTTACAGCTGCTTCTAATTGTGTTAACATTCCAGGTGGGGATGGCGATAACCGGCAGTATTATGTCCTTCCTGGTTAATTTAACCAGAATGGGTGAGCTGCTTTTGCCGGTGCTTTTATTACCCCTGCTGCTGCCCTTGATTCTGGGGGCGACAGAAGCAACAGAGCTGGCAATACAGCAGATATGGAATGAAACTTTTAATTTTTGGCTATTATTGATGCTTATTTATGATCTGGTTTATTTTACTGCCGCTATATGGCTTTCTCCTTATTTACTGGAGGTGTAGATAATTAAATCCGGCAGAGAAAAATCTTTATATTATACTTTAATACTACTTTTGCTATTATTACCGGTGTTGATTTTTATCTACGCTCCCCGGGAGCAGGTAATGGGTGAGGTCCAGCGCATTTTTTATTTACATGTCGCTTCCGCCTGGGTGGGCTTTTTTGCTTTTTTTGTGGTTTTTCTATCCAGTATTCTTTATCTGCGCCGCCGAAAAGTAAAGTGGCATTTCACAGCCAGAGCCTCTGCTGAAATAGGGGTTATTTTTACCACTTTTGTGCTGGGATCGGGCATGTTATGGGCCAGGGCTGCCTGGCGCACCTGGTGGGTGTGGGATGCACGCCTGACCACGACTCTAATAATGTGGTTTATATATGTGGGCTATTTATTTTTGCATGTGGTGACCAGAAATGAAGGCGAAAATAAGCAGAAATTGACATCTATATATGGTATAATTGCATTTATAAACGTGCCACTGGTGTTTATGTCCATTCGCTGGTGGCGGACTATGCATCCGGTGGTTATAGATATGGATGGTGGAGGACTGGCACCGCGCATGCTTCATGTTCTGATATATAGTTTGTTGACACTAACTTTTCTTTATTTTTTCCTGTTAAAATACAGGAAACGACAGCTGCATATAGCCCGTAAAATTGATAAACTGCGCGGCAAAATAGAAACAAAAATTTGAACTTTTCCTTAGAAAGAGGTGGACATCTGTGTATTATCTTGTTGGTGCATATATACTATTTCTGCTGATTTTAATGATATATTTCGGTCATTTGAAGAACCAGCAGAACAAAATGGAAGAAAAGCTCGATTTACTCAAGAAGAGTCTTGCCCCGGAAGGGGAGGAAAATGGAGAAATGTAAACTGGTTTATATATTTTCGCTCTCTTTTCGGGTAAAATAGTAAAAAATGAAAAGAGGGGGAAAATTTATGACCTGTAAAGCCTGTAGAATTATACCGGTAGAAGAAAGACAGAGATGTTCGGATGAGATTAAATGCGCTTTTGATAGTGAGGGGAATTTTACTTCCGATAACTGGTGCTGTCAGACCATGCATAAGCTCAAGGATTATGCCAAAGATTACGGAACTTATTATCATGAGCCCGAGGGTAGATCCAGTATCTCCACACTCAAAATTCCTCAAAATGATAAATTTAATGGGTATATATCCATAGTAACATGTACCGAAGGTGGAGCTACTGATAATGCTGTGATGATGAATAATGAAGAGGAGCAGCCTCTTTCCCTGGAAATAGCTGAAATTACCCTTTCCTATTATGACAATCTTAACAGTCCCATTCAAAAGAATAGCTATTAATCAAGCATTAATTAATCATTGACAATTAAAATTATAACAGGTAATATTATAAACAGATGGACTGAGTGATGAATTTTATATCTCTAATTTTGCTGTAATTTTTTAGGGGGTATTTCTATGCCAACTTATACTTATAAATGCCGCAGTTGTGACAAAGAATTTGCGGTTGAGGCCAGTTTGCAGGAAAAAGAAGAAGGAATAGATGCAGGCTGTCCTGACTGTGAAAAGAGTGAAGTTTTTCAAACCTTCTCCCGGGTAGGAGTGCTGGGAGGAAGCAGTGCCGGAGCTGCGGGAGCAAGCTGTTCTGCCAGCTCCTGTCCCTCGGAGTGCAGCTGCTGAGCTTACTTTTTTATTGTAATTTTTAAATTGCTGGATTTTATATTGACATCAAGCCAGGTCTTAATATTTGTACCACTCTGCCCTGGCTTTTTTTAATTTTGTCGCACTTTAGCAATTTTGCTCGATAAAATACTGAGTTATTAGGGGCTGGATAGGACCCAAAATTTATTATTCAGGAGGTCAGGAAAATGAATAAAGACAGTAAAAAACATGTAGATTTACGCAGTGACACAGTTACCAGACCATCAGAAAAAATGAGGCAGAATATGGCTGAGGCAGAAGTGGGGGATGATGTTTACAGAGAGGACCCGACAGTTCTGGAACTGGAGCAAAAAGTGGCTGAAATGCTGGGAAAGGAGGCAGCGCTGTTTTTTCCCAGTGGTACCATGGCCAATCAAACTTCGCTGTTAACTCATACACAGCCGGGACAGGAAGTTATATTGGGAGCAGAATCTCATATATTTTACTATGAAGCAGGTGCTGCCGCCAGATTGGGTGGGCTGCAGACCAATACTGTCGACGATAAATCGGGCTGTCCTTCTAGAGAGGAAGTTGAATATTCTATTCGCGGTGATAATCTTCATTATCCACCTACTGGATTAATATGTCTGGAGAATACACACAATAGAGCCGGAGGAGTGGCGGTTGAGCTGGAAGAGCTGGAAAAAATAACAGATCTGGCTGCTGAACATGAAATCCCCGTACATCTTGATGGAGCACGCATTTTCAACGCTGCTGAAGCTTTGAATCTGTCTTTAGCCGAAATTGCTGAACCTTTTGCCAGTGTATCCTGCTGTCTGTCTAAAGGTCTGGGGGCTCCCGTAGGATCTCTGCTGGCCGGCAGTAAAACTTTTATAGAGAATGCCCTGAAGAACAGAAAAATTTTGGGCGGTGGCATGAGACAGGTAGGAGTGCTGGCTGCTGCCGGTTTAACAGCACTGAAAAATATAAAAAGGCTGGAACAGGATCACTTTTTGGCCCGCAAGCTGGCGGAAGAAATTAAAAACTTAAACTGGGATAAACTAGAAGTTTTCAGCAGACATACCAATTTTGTGATTATTAAATATTCTGGAGCAGGAGGAGCCGGAAAACTGCAGGAAGAGCTGGCAGAGAGAGGGATAGAGGTTAATGCCCTTGATAATGAGCGAATAAGGCTTGTTACTCATTTAGATTTATCTGAAAAAGATATAAATCGGTTTATCGAGGTATTAGATAGTTTAAAGAAAAATTTAGTTAATTGATTGTTTTTTGTAATTAATAGTGATATAATATCCACAAGCCAGTCAAATGATGTATTAACCTGTTAAAAAATTAAAAAAGTGAGGTGTTAAAATGGCTGAAGAACAAATTTCTGTTGGTGAACAGGCTCCGAAATTTTTCCTGCCTGACCAGGAGGAAGAACTGGTAAAGATGGAGGATTTTTCCGATAAGAGAATACTGCTTTCTTTTCATCCTTTTGCCTGGACCAGTGTGTGCAGAAATCAGATGGAAGCCCTGGAGGAAAATTACGAAAAATTTACCGAAAAAAATATTGTGCCTCTGGGAGTAAGTATCGACCCTGTACCCTGTAAAAAGGCCTGGGCTGAAGATATGGGCCTGGAAAAATTAGCGATTCTTTCTGATTTTTGGCCTCACGGACAGGCAGCTGTAAAATATGGCATTTTCCACCAGGAAAAGGGCTTTTCTGAAAGAGCTAATATTGTCATAGATGAAGAGGGCAAAGTGGAATATGTAAAAGTTTATCCCCTGGGAGAGCTGCCAGATTTCGAGGAACTGCTGGAAGAAGTATAATTTAAAAATAACCGGCGGTGAGGGCGGTGAAAACATATGAATTCACATGTGCAGAATATGATCAGCAATAAAAATGAAATTGAACAGGAAAAACTTTTGGAACGGCTAAAACAAGATGATAACTGGAGTGCAGTTAGTTTCATAGATGAACTTATTCCCGGCCTGTTATTTGAGGCAAATTTGACCTACGGTAATTTTCACCAGGTTAAAATGGCAGTATTTTTGCGAAAATTGGCCAGAAAAAATAAATTGTCTCGCAAAACTTTAAGAGAAGTCATAAAACTGCTGTTACAGGAAAGCCGGGAGCGCCCCTGGCTAAATATTAAAGTGGGAAATGTGGAAAGATCTCAAGAAATATCTGATCCTCTGGATGAGATGCTGAAGGAGCTTTCCCATCATAATATTCATAATGCGATGTATTATGCTTTAAAGGCCTATGAGCAGAATCCGGAAAAGCTGCAGGAAGTATTGCTCTCACTTGGTGGTGTATTTGGGCCGGAGAACTTAGGGCACAGTTTGAGCTGCTTCTTTCCGGTTGTGGAAGAACTGGTTAATTCTCATCACCCTGTGGCGGAAACAGCAATTTTTTCCTATCTTCTTTATGTTGGGCGCTATGGAGTGGAAGCCAACTTTGACCCCGAAGATTATAAATTAGAAAATCTGCCCGAAAACGTTTTTAGGCTGGCCAGTTCCGGAAAAGGAATAGCAAATCTTCATCATATGATTACCCTGACAGTATATAAACTGTGGGAAAAGGCTGATTTTCATGATCCGGATTTTCCTCTGCCTTACCGGGTTTTTTACCAAAAAAGACTTGCCAATAAGGATGTCAGCAGCACAAGATTAAATAGAGTAAAAGCTCCCCTGGAATTGAAGCTGCCCGGTGATTATAAGGAGTTTTATCAGAGTTTTGATTATAATGATGTTGAGCATACTACCCGCCTGGTTAGAGGTGTTTACCAGGAAAATCCTGATTTACTGTGGGATTGGATAATTAGATTATATGCGGAAGATTACGATTCAAAAAGCTGGAACCCACATTTTTATACCGGGATTTATCTGGCACTCAGAATAAAGGAAGAAAATTTAACCACAGATGATTTGGGGGCTGAAATGGCCATAGATCAGGCTGTAGCCTATTACATTAATTCTATGGTTTAAATATATCTTATAAAAACCCTGTTATTCCCCTGAAGTCAGGTAGTATTACTTTTTATAGATGAAAATTAGTAAAGATATAATTTGAGTTAGATTTGCCAACATTTTAAGGGGGAGTTGAAAAAAATGAAAAGTGATTTAGAAAGAGAACACTGGACGACCAGGCTGGGATTTATTCTGGCAGCAGCAGGTTCGGCGGTTGGGCTTGGTAACATCTGGCGGTTTCCGTTTGTGGCCGGCACTCAGGGAGGCGCAGCATTTTTAATTATTTATCTGGCTTTTATTATAATTATAGGCTATCCACTTATGGTTACAGAAATGACACTGGGAAGGAAGACCCAGAGAAATCCGGTAGGAGCATTTAAGTCACTGGCTCCCAGTACACCCTGGTGGCTGGTAGGTGCTCTTGGTGTGTTCACCGGGTTTGTCATCCTCAGTTATTATTCAGTTGTGGCCGGCTGGTCACTGCATTATATTGTAGAATCTATAACCGGTCTTTCGCCGGAAATGGAATATGGAGCTTTATTTGAAGGCCATATCACCCAAATAGGTCTGCCAATTTTCTGGCATGCCATTTTTATGGCTATAACCGTGGGAATTATAGCTTCCGGTGTTGTAAGGGGAATTCAGAGAGCTGTTAAAACTTTGATGCCGATATTATTTATCCTGTTAATAGTGCTTATCGTTAGAGCTCTGACCCTGGAAGGAGCCGCAGAAGGAATTGCTTTTTACCTGTCTCCGGACTTTGGAGAGGTGACCTGGACAACTCTGCAGGATGCTGTAGCTCAATCCTTTTTCACGCTCAGCCTGGGTATGGGTGCTATCATCACTTATGGTAGCTATCTTTCCCGGGAAGATAATATAGGTGATAATGCCGCTTATGTGGTGGGGCTGGATACTTTAATAGCCATCATGGCCGGTTTTGCTATATTCCCGGCTGTATTTGCTCTGGGGCTGGACCCGGCAGCCGGACCGGGACTGACATTTATCACTTTGCCGGCAGTATTTGCCGAGATGCCTGCAGGCTCGTTCTTCGGCTTTTTGTTCTTTGTTTTGCTTTCCATAGCGGCGGTTACATCTGCTATATCTCTGCTGGAGGTAGTAACTGCCTGGCTGGTTGATGAGCATAACTGGGCTCGTAAAAAGGCAGCTGTTGTTCTTGGAGTTATAATTTTTCTGGTAGGTATTCCTCCCGTGCTTGGTTACAGTGCCTGGGCCGAATTTGAATTTCTGGGCTTCGACGTTTTAGATACCTATGACTGGTTCGCCAATGCTATATTCCTTCCTCTGGGCGGGCTGTTGACGGCGGTTTTTGCCGGTTATGTCTGGAAGGCTCACAATCTTGCTGATGAAGCCAATCGGGTGGAAGGCAAAATCTGGATTGGCGGTTGGTATGGATTTCTGATTAGAATAGTAGTTCCTATCGCTATAGCTATAGTTATGGCTCTGGGTATCTGGGAGACAGTATTTTAAATATCGGTTATATTGCTTTGAAAACCTATATACTTCGTCCATTTAATAGCAAACACTAATATTATCCCCGGCTTTATGGCCGGGGTTTTGTCTTAAAAGGGATTGGGGATAGTACCACAATTTTTTAGACTTTTGTTTATAGTTTGAGGGTAAGGAGCAAGAAATTTTTGCTGGAGAAGATAATTGTTTTCGAGTTTGTTAGCTTTGCGGTGAAGCCAATCATTGAGTTTGAGATAATTATGATTTCCCTGCATAAATTCCTCCACTTTAGCCAAAAATGCATCTTTTTGCTGTGGAGTTATATTATCAGAGATATGGCCAAATCCGTGGAGAATAACATTTTTCCAGTTGGCTCTGTTGAGTTCAAGAGAAAGACATTTCATGAAATTAGTGTAATATTTATCCAGCAGTTCTTTTTTAGAATATTTCTGCTGATCAGCCAGTATTCTTCCCAGTTTATCAACCAATTCTCTGTTATAACCCAGGAGAAGTAGTTTGTAGCTGGCATGAAATTTCTGGAGAGCGGCGATTGAATAGTTATTGCGCAGTTTTCTCCAGTTAAACCGGGCATAAAGTTTTACCAAAAAATAATATAGATCTCTGGCGTTTTGCAGTTGCAATTCATTTATAAGGGGCAGATGAGGATAATGCTTTTTGGTGATACGCGGAAGTAGACCGGCGGTTTTTCCCCGGTGGGAATTTTGTCCTTTCCGGCCCGGATGATAATATTTGCATTTATGGGGCCCACAGGTGGGAGATTTTTCCTTGAGTATCATAGCTTCGATATTAAAATTTTTTATATACTTTAACACTATATTGCGGACTTCATTATGCAGGCAGATGTGTGAATCCGAGTATCTAAGCAGCCAGGACTTTTTGCCCTTAATTAATTTGATGGGAGGGCGGGGAGAACTGAGTCCCAGTTTAACTTCCGGACAGATGGGGATGAATTGGAAATGATTTTTCAGCTCTTCAACTTCACAAAAAGAGAATATTTTGCCATCATATCTGCAGTCCTGACCGAGCAGACACCTGCTTATCAGCACCTGTGGTTTTGCTAAAGAGTCTGAGGAGCGGGTGAATCTGGCCGATGAAATATTTCTGCCGGAGTAAAATTGCCTGGACATTTTAAATACCTCCAAAATACTTTAAATGTATGAACAATTCCCATTTTTATGCCAGCTGAGGAAGGTTTTTGCCGCTAAAACCAGAAATATAATAAGTACACTAATAAATTTTAGAAGATAATTTTTAAAGAACCACAACAGGAACAATATTGTTGAGAAACTTTAAGAGTTTCTGGCAAAATTTTGTTTGAGAGCGAGGGCTCTATCATGAAAAATAAATTCTGGATTTTAGCGTTAATTACCTGCATAATTGGTACAATGTTTTTTTCGGGTGCTGCTAGAGCCGAAGATTTCTGGCAAATAGTACGCAGCGGCAGCCCGGAAGAGGTGAGAACAGCTATAGAAGCAGGGGCAGAAGTTGAACAGAAGAATGACCAGGGGCAGACACCTTTGATGATTGCTGCCAGGTACAATAGGAATCCCCGGGTGGTAGAAATACTTCTGGACAGAGGAGCTATTATGGAAGCCCGGGACAACAAAGGCAGAACCCCTCTCTATTATGCGGCAGCTTTTAATTCCAATGAAAGAGTTATGAGAGCTCTAATCTGGAGAGGTGCGGCCGTTAATATTACCACCAATGCCGGTTATACTCCTCTGCTGCGGACAGTGGAAAATAATGAATCGAGAAAAATTGATATACTTTTAAATTCAGGTGCCAGAGTAAATCAGCGCGGACCGGAAGGCCGAACTCCTCTGTTTGTAATGTTAAAACATACTCCCTCTCGCACAATGGTTAAGAAGTTTCTGGACGCCGGAGCTGCGCCTACCGCCGCCGACAATAAAGGCAGAACCCCTTTCCATGAAGCGGCAGAAAGAGAACAAAAAGAGATTCTGGAAATTTTCACTGAAAGAGTTACCGGGGTTGATTTCAGAGATAATCGACAGGTCACCCCTTTAATGCTGGCAGCTGCCGAAAATGATGGTACCGCTGTATTATCATTTTTGCTGGAGCAGGAAGCAGATATTAATGCCCGTGATCGCAGCCGGAGAACTCCGCTAATCTGGGCTGCTGCTGAAAACAGCAGTATCAGGGTTCTGGAATTTCTGCTGGAAGCAGGAGCGAATATGAAAATTGTTGATGACAGTGGCCAGGGAGTACTACACCATGCTGTGGCCTCCAGAAAAAGATCCACTGATAAAATACAGCTATTTGGCCGCTATAATGATCTGGATATAAATTTGCGTGATGAAAATGATAACACCCCTCTGCATCTGGCTTTACAGCAGCGTTCTCTTCAGTATCAGGTTGTTAAGCTGCTGCTGGATCAAGGGGCAGATCCCAATTTAGAGGATGGCTCAGGATATACTCCTTTGATGCAGCTGGCCGAGGACAATAGAAGCCCGCGTTATTTTTCTCTGCTGCTGGAAAACGGGGCAGATGTAAACAAAGCGGGCAGAAGGGGAATTACTCCGCTGATGCTGGCTGCCCGGCACACAGATGAGGAGGAGGTAATATTCACTCTGCTGGAGGCTGAGGCAGAGGTGGATATTTCTGATAATAGAGGTCGAAAAGTTGTTGACTATCTTGAGGGGAATCGCGCTCTGCTGGACACCGATGCTTATTGGGAATTACAGTATATGGAACCGCAGGAACGCAAACTCGATAAGCTGGAGTTTAAATCTCCGGTTCAGGGGACATTACGCAGTCTGGCAATTCCTTCTCTGGGTCATGCCTATGCTGATAGCTGGTGGCCAAAGGGCGCATTATTTTTAACGGGAGAAGCAGTGACTTTAGGATTGGCTTTAACCAGAGAAGACAGCAGCAGTGCTGCCCCATTTTATCTGGCTTTTGCTGCTATAAAGGCTCTGGAAATATATGATGTTAATCAGGAAATCAGCTCTTTTAATGAAATGGCAGAGGGATATAATCAAAGGGTGGAAGAATTTAACAGACGTTTTCAGGAATGATAAATAGGCTGTAATGTGTTTGATAGTATTTTTATAGCTGGTGATAGTATAAAAGATAGATAGGAGGGTCTACAATCTCTTCTGATGATAAAAAGGTAAATCGCTCCGGTGGTTTTCGCTCCGGAAAAAGCGGTGAGACTAAAAGGGACAAATCTACAACTGAAACACCGAAAACAAACAAAAATTTTAAATCTCAACTGCAGTCTGTGGAAAAAGAGATGATTCGGGAAAAGTTAGATGAACTTCTGAATGATGTTGATCAAAGTGGAGAGAAGTTGAAACGAACTATGGAGAAGGAAGATATGTTAGAGTACAAGAGAAAGGTCAAAAAATTTCTCCGCTTTATTCAACAGGAAGTAGCCCGGGCCCGGAAATCACACAGCTGGGATAACCAGGGGAATTTGAAGACTTATACAATAATAGAAAAAATAAATCAAAAGCTGGAAGCTTTGCAGGATGAGTTTTTGCAGTCTCAGGCTGAAACCCTGGAAGTTGTCCGCAAAATAGATGAAATCAGGGGATTAATGCTGGATTTATATATTTAGACTATGTTTCTTCCCCATAACAGAGGCTTATAGCTTCCAATAACCTGCCAAAAACATGCACACAAGGGAGGAGGGTGCAATGAAGACTTTGACCAGCAGGCAAAATAGTTTATTACATATCATTCTACATATATTCACATTCTCTGTCGCGGTTTTCATGTTATTTTTATTTGTTAGCTCTGTTTCCCCTGTTTTATCCCAATCATTCTCTCCTCCTGAGATATATTATCAGGGTGAAGAAGTGACTGAAAGCCTGGCACCTGTAATGGATAATGGTTATTCACTGGTGGCGGCCCGCCCTCTGGCCGAATTAATAGGGGCTGAGCTGGAGTGGGAAGAATCGCTGGAAACTATTGACCTTGAGCGAGAAGAGAGGCTGGTGAGAATGATGATTGGCAGCCCATATATTCAGGCCGATAGTTCCACCAGAGAGGCCCCGGCTTCTCCTCAGCTAGTAGAAGAGACAGGGTATATTCCGCTGGGGGAAGTTGTAAGTTCTTTTGGCTATCTTATTGAAAGACAGGTTTCAGCTCCGGGTGAGGAGTCCCTTTACATATATAAACCTGAATCAGAGCTGCACGAAATTTACTGGACAGCCAATGAGAGAAGATTGGTGCTGGATATGGACGAAATAACACCCTATAGAGTGATAGAAACGGATGAGTCCGGTGAAATAAAAATTGAAATAGATAAGGTCTCGCTGTCCGATGATTTTAGGGATAATGCTTCCAATCGTAATTTCAACGTCAGAGTCAATGAAGCTCCTCAGGAGTCCCGGGTGCAGATTTCCATTTCCGGACCGGAAGAACTTCCCTACCGGCGGGATGGAGGTGTTCAGGAAGTGGCGGAAAATTTAGTCATGGATTTTCTGCCGCGGCTGGTTGATATTTCCTGGAGTGAGGGGCAGCTGGAAATATTGGCCAATGATGCTATAG
This sequence comes from uncultured Halanaerobiaceae bacterium, assembly GCA_964403065.1. Classification (GTDB taxonomy): domain Bacteria; phylum Bacillota; class Halanaerobiia; order Halanaerobiales; family Halarsenatibacteraceae; genus Halarsenatibacter. The sequence continues at coordinate 11,525 of CAYOFJ010000018.1, forward strand.
ATGATCCGGATGTGAATTTGTTGGACGATCCCCGCCGCCTGGTTGTAGATATACCGGAAGTTATGTTAAGTGATATAGATCTGGAACTGGAAGAAAATCAATATATTGAAGATGTAAGATTTAGTCAGTATAAACATGATCCCGCGGTTTTGCGGGTGGTGATGGATTTAAAAGAAGATACTTATCTGGGCAGGAAGGAAACTGAGGATAGCAACAAACTGGTATTTCAACCCACGGGCAGAGTTACTGTTAGTGAGCTTGATTATGATGAGGAAAGTTTAAGTTTTGTAACCAGCCGAGAAATAAGACCCGACATTTTTACTTTATCTGATCCTGCCCGTCTGGTGGTAAATTTATTACATACAGAAGCATCTGAGGATATTCCAGAAGATAAAGAGATTGACAATGATATGATAACCAGAATACGTAGTTCCCAATTTGAAGAGAACATATATAGAATGGTAGCCGATCTGACAGAAGACACCGGTTATAACTGGGACAGTCAGCCGCTGGGAGATGGGAATTATCTGCATGAAATTGAATTTGCCAATGAGCTGCGGGAATTGGAGCTGGTGGAACAGCCGGGCAGCTATAACTTTGAAATTGATCTTTCAGGTAAAGCTGAATATGAGGTCAAAAGGTTTAACAATCCCGAAAGAATAGCTGTGGATATTCATAATCTGGAACCCGGTGAGGAAGATATAGAATTACCTGCTTTAAAAGGGTTTATTGAAGATATAAGAATGGGACGATTTGGCCGGGATGGAGAAGATAAAGTGCTGCGAATAGTACTGGAATTTTCTGAATTCTATGGTTATCAGCTGCATTCAGCTGATAGGACGGATCGAATTTCTCTGGCTTTTGCTCGTGATCTGCCGGATAGAGAAGATAATTTAATTGTAATAGATCCCGGACACGGAGGCTTTGATCCCGGAGCAGTTGCTGACCGGGGATTGACGGAAAAGGAAGTCGTTATGGAAATTTCCAGTTATATGTCAGATCTTCTGCAGGAAGAGGGTTATGATGTAATATTAACCAGAAGAGGAGATCAATTTGTCAGCCTGAGGGAAAGGGTGGAAATAGCCAATAATACCAATGCCAGTTTGTTTGTTAGTGTACATTCCAATGCCGCTCACAGAAATAGTGTGAGAGGACTGGAAACCTATCATGCCCCGGGTAGAGATGGTGAAAGCTTACAGCTTGCTCAGGAATTGCAGAATACCATGGCTGAGAGTTTACCTCTTATGGACAGAGGTGTAAAAGTAGATAATTTTACTGTTATACGCGATACGGAAATGCCTTCTGCTCTGCTGGAAATAGGATTTCTATCCAATCCGGAAGATGCCAGACTGCTGGCAGACAGCGAGTTTAGATATGATGCTGCAGAAGCTGCTGTTGAAGGTATAGAGAGATATTTCAACAGAACCCGGGAAGGAGTGGAATAGATGCGTGTTTTTAGAAGCAGGAGAAATACTTTCATAATTGTTATTTTACTGATAATTTTAGGGTCTGCTTTATATATTAGCACACGTGATCCGGGACCTCCTGTCGATCCCGAGGTTGAGCATGAAGTGGAATTGTTCTTTTCCACTGAGGATGCCATGTATTTACAGTCAGAAACGAGAACAGTTGCGGGGGAAGATTTTTATTTGAACGTGCTTCAGGAGCTAATAGCTGGTCCGCAGTCTGAGGAATTAAACCCCACAATTCCGGAAGATAGCGAGGTGCTGGGAGTAGAACACGAGCGTCAGGAAGAAAGGTTGATAATAAATTTTAATGATAATTGGCGCCTGGATCACTGGGGAGGTAGTACCGGGGAACGTTTGACAATTTATTCCATAGTTAATACAATGACATCGCTTCCGGAAATTTCCCGGGTCAGGTTTTTAGTGGAAGGAAGAGAAATAGAATCTCTGGCGGGACATCTCGATTTAACCACTGATTACAGTTTTTCTGAGGATATTGTGCAGACTGAAAAAGCGCGTGAAATAAATGAAGAGGAATATGAGGTAGAAGTTAAAGAGCAGGAGGAAGAGGAAAATTCCGATTAAATCCGAAGCTGCTGGCTTCGGATTTCTTTTTTGGCTTTGGAGATTGATCCTGAGATTAATCCTGACCTAAAAAAATATTTCATAATATCGTTTTTAGTTTCTGACAGCAAGGATTTTAAATAAATTTAGACAGTTTATTTACAGCTGATCTGGAGAAGGTTAAACTTTTTTGATCTGGTAATATTTTAATCTGAGGAGGTAATTTTTACATTGAGCAAAACTATTAAGTCAAATACAGCAAAGGAAGAACTGAGAGAAATTGAAATAGAGAGAGGATATACCAAATATGCTGAGGGATCTGTCCTGATTTCCACCGGAGATACAAAGGTGATTTGTACTGCTTCGGTAGAAGATGGGGTGCCCTATTTTCTACGTGGAGAAGACAGGGGTTGGATGACAGCAGAATATTCTCTGCTTCCCCGCTCAACCCATAATAGGACCACCCGGGCAGCGGCTAAGGGCAAGATTAGCGGTAGGACCAAAGAAATTCAGCGGCTTATCGGTCGTTCTTTACGGGCTGTCTTCGATCTTTCCCAAATCGGGGAAAGAACCATCTGGGTTGACTGTGATGTAATTCAAGCGGATGGTGGAACCAGGACGGCTTCCATAACAGGAGGTTTTGTAGCACTGCATGATGCTGTGGATTATATGCTCGATCAGAATATTGTAGAGGAGTCCCCCATTTCAGAATTTCTGGCGGCTACAAGTGTAGGAATAGTCGAGGATGAGTTTGTGCTTGACCTCTGTTATGAAGAGGATTCCAGTGCGGATGTGGATTTAAATTTAGTTATGACGGAATCAGGTAAATTTGTGGAGATACAGGGTACAGCGGAAGAATCTCCTTATTCCCGAGCGGATTTGCAGGAAATGCTGAATCTGGGTGAACGGGGAATCGAGAATTTGATAAAAACCCAGAAAGATGCCCTGGGGATTACGGAATGAGTGATAAAAGGCTTTTTATAGCTACGGGCAATAAAGATAAGGTAAAGGAGATAAAAGAAAAATTTGCCGGTATAAATTTTACTGTTCTGTCACCGGATGATTTTGAGGATATGAGCCTGGATGTAGAGGAAACCGGCAGCACTCTGCGGGAAAATGCCCTGCTGAAAGCCCGGGCAGGTGCGGAAAAAAGTGGACTTTTAACCATGGCCGATGATACAGGTTTGAAAGTTGATGCGCTTGAGGGCAGACCTGGGGTTTATTCGGCCAGATTTGCCGGGCCTGAGGCGTCATATGAAGAAAATAATAGATATTTACTGGAGCAGCTGCAGGGGGTACCCCGCGATGAACGGACTGCACATTTTGTTACGGTGGCAGCTTTATTTGATCCCCAAACCGGTGAAGAATATACAGTAAAAGGTATGTGCAAGGGTATAATTGAAGGAGAACTCAAAGGAGAAAATGGTTTTGGCTATGACCCTCTGTTTTATCTGCCAATTTTAGATAAAACCATGGCTCAGCTGGACACTGAAATCAAAAATACTATAAGTCATAGAGCTCGCGCTCTGGGAAAATTAAAACTAGTACTGGACAAAAATTATTCCCAGAAAAATTATACTGAATAGAGTTGATAGCGTTTTTTGTAGTTAAATAATCTTTTCGCTTGTTTTAGATTGTTAAAACATGGTTGCACTGCATGAAGTCGATTTCAGCAAAATGTCGAAATTATACTCTCCGTCATATCATGAATCCTATCAATTTAATTGCCGAAAAATGACTTTTGCAGTGAAACCAATCATTAACCAGATTATCTATAATAGAACAATTATATTAGAACAGTTATAAGGGGATAAACATAATATATGAGCAAAGAATTAATACAGGTGCTGGCCCAGAGACCGGCCTGTACCGGCAGCGGTATGTATCTGCAGTCATTTCATCAGGAAGCCAGGACCAGAAATTACAACCAGCAAATTATTGCGGCTGCCCAGGAAGGCAGCGCCGAAAGTGATTGTTCGGATTTTATGGGGGATTTTGTTCCTGTGCAATTTTTGAGCACTGAGCTGCCTTTTCCGACATTAGGCATGAGTGATAATATGCCCTATCGCTCCCGCCGCTATTCTTCTCTGACGGAGAGCGAAAAAGAAAAAGTGCTTGGTGCTTACCTGGATAAAACAGAGCAAGTTGTGACAAATATGGATGATCCCACTATTCTTGCTCATCATCTATGGCTGGTCACTTCTGCTGTGGCAGAGAAGTTTAAAAATATAAAAGTGATAGGCATCTCACATGGCACGGGTCTCAGGCAGCTGCAGAAAAATCCCAAATTTGCCCCGGAGGTAAAAAAGGGAGTCGCCAGGCTGGATAGGATATTTGCTTTAAACCAGCATCAAAAACAGGAAATTATTGATAAATTTGATGTCACGGAGGAAAAAATTGAAATTACGGGACTGGGGTATAACCATCACAATTTTTATTTTCCTGTCCGGGAAGAACTGAAGATGAGAAAAGAACGGAAAGAAAAAGAGATAGTTTATGTGGGGAAGCTCAGCCGTTCAAAAGGAGTTTTGTCTCTGCTGCGGGCGGTCGAGAAGCTTGATTTTGAGAGTTTAAAACTTACGTTGATTGGTTCTGGCCGGGGGGAAGAAAAAGGACGCATTGTAAAATTGGCAGAAGAAGTTTCATTTCCCGTGGAATTGACTGGTTTGCTGGAACAGGAGAAGGTGGGGGAAAGGCTTAGAAAGGCAAATATTTTTTGCCTGCCTTCCTTTTATGAAGGCTTTGCTCTGGTTATTCTGGAGGCCCTGGCCTGTGGATTAAGAGTTGTTACCAGTGATATTCCCGGTGTTGCTGATTATCTGCCTGATATTATTGAACAGAAATCTGCTCTGGCATTTGTCGAACTTCCTCCTTTAGCAGATGTTGATATACCGGCAGAGCAGGACCTCAAAAGTTATGAAAAAAGGTTGAGTGCTGCCCTGGAAAAACAGATTCTGCAGGCTGAAGATTTTTCTTTTCTGGAAGATGAGAATTATCTAAAAGCCGTGAGATCTCTGTCCTGGTCAGGGGTATTTGAGAACCTGGAAAAATATTTTTGATAAACGCTTAAGTTTGCATAGAAATTTAGAGGTTTGCGCAGATACAGTCAGCAAATAGAGAGCCCTGATTGACAATTGATACTTGACTAAAAGCCGACAATGTGATAGGATATTTTATGTCGAGGTGAGAGAATAAAAGCCTGACATATTAATTTTTGTTGTCCTGGCTCAGATATTTTCTCTCAATTGTATTTTACAATAGCATATTTTAAAAATGCGCCCGTAGCTCAGCCCGGACAGAGCAACGGACTTCTAATCCGTAGGTCACAGGTTCGAATCCTGTCGGGCGCACCATTTTTATATCAACAATATTAGGCCCTTGATAAGGGGCTTTTTTTAGTTGCTTACCGTCCATTTTACCGTCATTCGCTTAAAAATCTACTGTTTTAAGCAGTTTTTTTAATGCTTTTTCCTGCTCATTTATAGTGACATGACTATAAATATTGAGGGTGGTTTCAATGCGGGAATGGCCTTATCTTTTCTACACCACTTGTGGATTTTCTCCGACCTCGAGAAGCCATGTGGCGTGGGTGTGACGCAGGTCATGCAAGTTGTATTCACCGATACCTATTTTTCTACATATTTTTTGAATTTCATAGTTAAATTATTCCATCCGGTGTGAGAAACATCGGGTCCTCGCTGCCTGAGAAGGCAGCATTTTTTTTATATTGTTTCAGCAAATCTACGGTTTTTTTGATAATGCAATTTGCCTTCGAGAAGATTTATTTTTTAAATCCAGATATTCGAACTCTCCCTCCACCATCTGTCCGCTTCTTTTTACTTCGAGAATTTGTTTATCAAAATTTATATCTTTCCATTTTAGACCGGTAAGCTCACTTCTTCTCATGCCAGTATGCAAGAGCATGTAAAAAGAGAGATTATACCTATGATGAAAATGGGATTTTCTGAGAGATATAAATGCTGTCAAAGGGCCGGAGCACAGGTCCTGGGCGGAGTTTTTCCGGGAGTTAAATAAAAGGGCGGAGCTAATCGTTCGGGAAGGTGTAAGCGAAGCTGAAGTTTTAATAGTGTCCATTGAATTTGATAAAACGTGGACCGAGGTGGAAAGGCCCAATATCTTCATGAAAAATATCCCGGGAATAATTTATATCCCTCCGATAATATTTATCCCATGTTCAGGTCTGAA
>CAYOFJ010000019.1:0-11457 GCA_964403065.1 uncultured Halanaerobiaceae bacterium
ATGTGTCTATAAGTGTACTGAACTCCGTAGGCTGCACATCTACTTCCAGGCCCAGTTCCTCCCAGTTCTCCTGTATCAGAAAAGCCGCTTCATACCGTATAGGATCATAGGCCTCAGTCGTGGTCATTATTTCAATCTCCGGAATAGGTTCCGCTCCTGCCGTCAATGTAAGCCCAAAAAACAATACTGGCAGCAGCACCAATATTAAAATTTTCCTGCTCATCTACTAAACCCCTCCTTTTAATAATTTAATATAGCATCATATCTTTATGTTGACATGTATAAATTATAATACATTAAAGCAATTTAGTCAATTAAAAATCCCGGCCAGATATTTTGTGGCCGGGAATAATCAATGTTTATGATAACTGTAAAAATATAAATATTTATTAAAGTCATTCTTCGATAAACCAGGTTCTTCTCTATTTCTGTTGGTAAATTTGCTATTTATAATTATAATCCACATGATGCATAATGTTGTGAACAAAGCTTTATAGCTTCCGTGAAGCCATTCTAAAACAGGATTAACCCACCAGACATAAACTAAAACTCAAGCAAATCCAGAATATTTTAACCATAAATTTTTGTAAATATATCCCGCAGGGTTTTATTTTCTCTCAGTATTTCCAGGGAGATAAGATCATGTCCCCTGGTATATCCATTGCCAATTATCATTTCCACATCTTTTCCTACACCTTCAGCCCCCAGTGCTGCTCCTGTAAAGCTTGTGGCCATACTGAAGAAATATATCTTGCCACCATCCTGACAGGAAAGAATAGAAGCCATCTCTGTATCGGGTATATTCACACAGTTAATGACCACATCTGCCATTTCTGCTTCCGTAACTTCTGATACTTTTTCATATACTGTCAAAGGCTCGGTGGCATCTGCCTGTAAAACTTCATCTGCCAGGCCGGTTTCGACAATACGCTGGGTGCTCCGGTCACTGTGCCCCATGCCGATAACCTGCCCGGTAACTCCTGCTCTTTTTTGAGCCTCATGTAAACATAAAAGACCTGATTTGCCCCCTGCCCCAATTATCAGAACTCTATCTCCAGGGTCTACCAGGTGAGCTGTCTGAGCTGCAGCGCCGGCCACATCCAGAACAGCTAGTGCCAGAGTATCACTCATATCTTCCGGCAGCTTAGCATAAATTCCACTGGCGAACAAAATAGCCTGGCCTTTTATATCAACCTGGTCAACCTCAGGTCTTATTTCCGTTATTTCCTCTATTTGCAGCGGTGTTAATGATAAAGATACCAGGGTGGCCAGACGGTCCCCTACCTGCAGGTCTCTGTCAGCAAGTTCAGGGCCAATTTCTTTCACCTGACCAATCAACATTCCCCCGGAACCGGTTACGGGATTGTGCATCTTGCCTCTATCTCCAACTATTTTCTGAATTTTATTGCTGATTTGTTCTAAATCCCCGTCAGCCTCTTCTTCCAGCTGGGTAAAACTGGCTGAATCAATGTTTAAAGTTTCCACTTCCAGCAATATTTCATTATCATAAATCTCCATTGTATTATCTATTTTTTCTGCTGGTTGGGGTAGAACCCCCTGGGGCTCAATAACTCTGTGAGTACCAAATTTATTACCTGTTTTCATTTAAATACCCTCCATATTAATAAGTTTTAAGGCTCTTCTCCATAACAATTATTGTGAAAGCTGTTATAAGAGGATGCAATGCTAAAAATTTCCCCAGCCCGGGTTAGCTCCCGGGCCAAAAAATAGTGTTTACGGCTCAGGACAGCGGCAGCTCCAGCATTTCTCGTGCTTCTTCCGGACTGGCAGCATCTCTTCCCAGCTCTTCAGCCAGACGTCTGATTCTGGCCACCAGCTGGGCATTGCTTTCTGCCAGTACACCTTTTTCATAGTAAATATTGTCTTCCAGGCCTACCCGCACATGCCCCCCCAGGGCCAGTGCATGATAGGCCAGAGGCAGTTCATATCTGCCAATACCCGCCACAGTCCAGGTGGCTGCTTCCGGCAGCTGTTCCAGCAAAAACAACAAACTGCGCGCAGAAGCCGGTATTCCTCCCGGCACACCCATGACGAAATCAAAATGTAGATGTTCGGATAAAAGCCCCTCTTTATCTAATTGTAAAGCATTTTGTATATGTCCCGTTTCAAAACATTCCAGCTCGGGCATAACCCCTCTTTCCTGCATTTCTCGAGCAAACTGACGCATCATAGAGAGGGTGTTTACAAAGATCTCGTCACCAAAATTTATTGTACCACAATCGAGACTGGCCATTTCAGGATTCACCCTGAGAGCATCCATCCTTTCCTCAGCTTCCATATCAGCCGCCCCACCTGTAGAAACCTGAATTATGGCCGAAACACCTCGTTTATCCATTTCCTTAATTATAGCTCGATAATGTTCTGCTTTCTGACTGGGGTTACCCTGTTCGTCTCGGGCATGTAGATGTATTATCGAGGCTCCCGCCTCTTCAGCCGCTTTTGCCTCTTCTGCTATTTCTTCAGGTGTTAGCGGCAAATGGGGAGTGTCATCTCTGGTTAATTCCGCCCCCATAACCGCCGCGGTAATAATTGCTTTATCCATATTTATTCATTCCCTTTTCTCTGCCGGGCGGAAGGCACCACACAGGTACCGGTAGCATGACAGACCAGCTGAGGTTCATCCAGAAATTTTTTGGCAGAATCATGCTCTGCTTCTTCCACCCGGGTGATAACTTTATAAGCATTAAATTCCATGGTTCGAGAAGTATTTCCTATTTCAATAATTCTGCCCCTTGCTTCAATATAATCACCACTATGAACCGGGGCCGTAAATTCGACATCATCATAGGAGACTAAAAGGCCCTCATCTCCATCCTCTCTGATTAATAGTTCTGTTGCCACATCACCAAATAATTCCAGCATTTTCGAGCCATCAACTAAATCTCCCGCATAATGAGCTTCAGAACTGCTGATCCTAACTCGTATTACCGCTTCATCCTCATATTTTTTCAAAATTAATCCCCCCAAATTTTTAGATCTTTATCCGCATAATCTACAGGCTAAAAAAGAAGCCACTTCTTCCGGACTGGTACCTGCTCCAAAACCGGCATCAAATCCCAGTTCCACAGCCAGTTCGTGACTAATCCTGGGCCCGCCAACAACTGTGATAAATTCATCTCTTATTTCCTCTGCTTCCAGCAATTCCATTAGTTCCGTTAAATTCTTCAGATGAACATCACGCTGTGTAACCACCTGAGAAACAAGCAGGGCATCAGCATCTACTTCCACGGCTTTTTTAATTAACTCCTCATTGGGCACCTGGCTGCCCATATTCCAGGTTTCAAACTGAGGATAGCGCTCAAGACCATAATCACCGGAATATCCTTTCATATTCATGATAGCATCTAATCCCACAGTATGAGCATCACTACCTGTACAGGCTCCTACAACCCGTATGGCTCTCTGCAATTTCTCCTCAATTAGCTGGTTTATTTCACTGTAACTAAGAGATGTTCCGGGAACCCTGGCCACTTCAATATCAGTATAATTTACGCTTTCAATGCACTGACAGTACATTACGAAAAAAGTGAATTCTTCACCAATACCACGTGAATGAACAACCTCACATTCTTTAAAATTCATCTTCTCCATTAATTCTACCGCCGCTTCCTCAGCTTCAGGGCCGGGTGGTACTGGCAGGGTGAAACTAAGCTGTACCATACCGTCATCAATTTCATCACCATAAGGTCTTACTTCTGAAAAATCTATGCCATTTTTATTGAATATTCTCTTTTCCTCATCAACAGACATTGCTTTCCAGCTCCTCCCTGAATAATTCCTCAAACGGATTATAATAATTATCTTCCCTGGCTATAACCCCTTCTGAACCTTTGCCTTCGGCAGGGGAACGACTGATATCAGCAAATCGGCCTTTCTCTATTGATTCCATCAACCCTTCATCAGCTATTTTTTCCAGCATTGCAACCGCCTCATCCAGAACTTTTTCAGCCCGTTTCTGCATTTTTCCCTCAGCAGCAAATTCTATTTCATGTGAGAGATTGCTGGCATTATTAAAAATATATGAAGCATTATCCAGGCTTAAAACTCTATCCTGAACGAAAGGAGTGTGGATTGCCTCAGTAAGCATTCCCAGCAGCTGTATTTCCTGATTTGTGGCAGCAGCAGCCAGGTTGAACATAGCATTATGGGCATGCCCCTTAAAAATATCCCCTGTCATATGTCTGGTTGGAGGCATATATTTTAGAGGAGCCTCAGGAAAAAGCTGTCGGACAAGCTGAGCCTGTGCTAGCTCCAGCAAAAACCCATCTTTTTTGTCAGGGTCAATCTCAAAAGCATGTCCAAGCCCCATTAAATCTGCCGGCAGACAGGAGCGATAAGCAAGTTCCTCATTAATAAATTGGGAGGCAATTACCGTGTGAGCTTCTTTCAGAGCATCAGCTGTAGTCAAATAATTATCTTCTCCGGTATTGATAATAATTTCTGCATAAGAATTTATCAGCCGGGAAAAATATTGGTCAATAAAAGTACGTTTCATATTAATATTGCGGAAAAGAATACCATACATAGCATCATTCAGCATCATATCCAGTCTTTCCTGAGCACCCATTACTGCAATTTCTGGCATACATAAACCCGAACAGTAATTTACCAGCTGAATATAGCGCCCCAATTCAGCCGCTTCTTCATCCAGGGCTTCCCTCATTATTTGAAAATTTTTCCGGGTAGCATAAGTTCCCCCATACCCTTCAGTTGTAGCCCCCTGAGGCACATAGTCCAGCAAACTCTGGGCAGTACTTCTTATGACAGCTATGATATCCGCCCCTTCTCTTGCTGCCATTCTGGCCTGTTTAACATCTTCGTTAATATTGCCGGTGGCCACAATTACGTATTTCCAGGGCTTTTCGCCGGTTGGATATTTTTGTTTCAATTCCTCTCTTTCTATTCTATTGCTTTTAATCTCCCCACTCCTCTTTTTGGTCAATTCCTGCAAAAATTTTTTCACCTGCCGGGGAGAAGTCTCATCCGCTGCCGCCAGTTCTGCCAGATTAACCTGTTCTTCATTGATTTTTTCCACCAGTTCAGACCTGGTAAAATCTGAATTGATAAGAGCTCTTCCCAGCGGCATAGCAGCCCCCTGAGCAAGCATATTTTTTTCCTGCAGCTGTTGAACCATTTTATTTACTGCGGGAACACCTTCCTCATCGGCACCTTCAAGCTCGAAAAGTCTCAACACAGCCCTTTCCACAGAAGTAGTAGTATAACCCGCAATAAATTCATCAATACCATCTGCTATTTTATCTGCTGCCTGTCTGCATCTTTTAACTTTCTCATTATCAATTTTTAGTTTAGGCAAATTAACTCCCCCTTAAACCAATTCTATAGTTCAGCCTGATATGCATCCGATTCTACATCAAAAATTGGCAGCTCCGGCCAATCTTTTTTTATTTTTTCTATAATTTTATCGCTGGCAATATCTCTGCCCACAGGGTTATGTGGATTAACAGTCAGAGCCAGCAAATTCATGGTACTCAGCATTTTAATTGAGATATTTTTCCGTTGTTTCAGCTTTTGTATTTCACCAGCATCTATAAAAACTCTGGTCGGATCTTTAACTATTAAATTAAAATTGTGATAATCTTTATGCTCCATAAAAAAATCTCCCATTCCGGAAGTAAAGGCTCCCGCCAGCACCAGATAAACTTGTTCCTGACTCAGCATTTTTTCTTTTATTTCTTCCTTTTGTATAATTTCTTTTAATTTATCTGTTAGGTCAAAAGAGGTATCAGCAGTAAGTTTTATTATTTTTTCCCTCTCTCCCCAGTAAAAGAATCCTCTTAAATCTTTTCGGCTCCCCTGCAAGACTTTCCGAAAAAAGTTATTTAAATAAGCAGCTGAAAGTCCCGGAAGATTGAAAACCTGCAGAACATTCCTGGTCTTTTCCACTATATGCTTAACATTCCTGCCCAAAACTGCCCCAGTTGAAAGTATTACTCCCTTAGTTAATTCCGGCAGGGCAGAACTTCTTCTATCCAGAGCTCCATCCACCAGCACAAAATCACATTTTTGCAAAATTAATTTTTTGACCCGTTCCAGATCAGAAGTTCTATTTACCCCGATTAATTCAATTTCCAGAGGTTGTAAGAGATCATTTCTGCTTTTATATAAGTTGATTTCTCCCACAGGCGAGTCTATCTGTAGTCCGGTAACAAATTGCAGCAGCTCTGACTTATCCACCACTCTGCTAGCAGCAGTAACAAAATAACTATCGGGAGGAATTTTTATAGAGGGTTTTTGTTTGCGGGTGATTGCATCAAATTCTTCTCCATCCCTGCCATAAGACAAAATCCCCAGATTTTTCCCCGCTTTACTGATTTCTTTAACTGCCTGATTTAAAGCAGTTGTTTTGCCGGTGTTTTTAGCCATACCTACAAAGGCAATCATGTTATTTTTCCGTTTTTTTAAAACCCCATATAAATTTTCGGGCACAATTTTCCTCCTTTTGCCGGGAGCAAAGATTCTATTTATGGCTCTTCTCCCAACCAGTGGTGTAATCGCTATATATACTGTATAATCAGGGTTGCTTACACCCTTAATTTTCGGGATTTATAAAATATTTTAAGCTATGAAACTATGTGATACTGGAAATTTTTTCAACCCCGGGTTAGCTCCAGGGCTAAAAAATTGTGGCCCGGCTCAGAATACATTATATTGTGAATAAAGCTTCATAGCTTCTTATTTTAGGCATTATGAAGACAGGCTAAAACAAATTTCAGCCAGCTGCTCTGGTGAATAACCCTCTTTATAAATTTATGAAGAAAGGAACCAGAATCGGCACAAGGATAGAAAGAATCACTCCATTTATAAAGGCAGGAATGACAATAGCTTCTCCGCCGGCTTCTTTCAACAAAGGCAGAGTAACATCCATACTGGTGGCTCCACAGGGGCCAATTGCCACAATAGGACTTAAAATATTGGCAATCAATGGTATCGATAATATCGCCATTAATTCTCGTAAAATATTCGTTAAAAACGCCATACTGCCCAGCTCCACAGTATATATTTCAGTTATAATAACAGAAGAAAGACTGTACCAGCCAAATCCTGCTCCCACCGCACCAGCTTCTCGAAAAGCAAAGCCCAGTATAGTTCCGGTTAAAATCGTGCCCAGGATACTGCCAGCAGCAATAAAAACAGGAATCATTATAATTTTCCAGCCCAGAGTTTTAATCTGATTAAGTACCTGATGACGAAATCCCATGTCTATTCCCACTCCAAACAGTAAAACCGCCAGAGCATACTGGGTCAAATTTTCCAGCCAGGGAAGCACAAACCCGGGCATAATCCATCCTGAAATTAATCCAATTACCACCACCAACAAAATAATGAGAGTGAGCTGCAGAGGACTTTCAGAACTCTCTTCAATCATATCTTTATACTGCCCTTCCTCATGTCTGACCTCCTCTGCTGCTGTAAGATAAAAAGAAAAAAGCTGTAAAAACAGGAGGCTCCCTATAACCCCTCCTAAAGCAAGTAAAAATGATTGGGCACCCATTGTCATTAAATTAGAAATTATTTCTTCATCCGCTCCTATTCTGGCACCCATGATGGCAATCAAAACCAGTAAACCAATATTTAAAATATAGCCGGAAGCTATCTGCAATTTTTCATTCTGAGAATTCAAATAACCTAAAACCATACCAGCCACTAAAACTGTGACCAGCAGCCACATATCCATAACAAAATCTCCTTCCTCAATAATTTCTTGCTCTTATAAATAAATGCAATTACTATACCAATCACGGCACTTTTTGTATGTAAAATTTTTGAGATTTTACCTGTGTCCGGGTTTTTTCGACCAAAAAATAGCGCTTTCTTCACTAAACATCCATGAGCTTTAGCTCAACCCCAACCTTATATGCCGGGACAAAATTATTTTATTTAAGATCATATTTATCCAGTTTATATTGTAATGACTGTCTTGATATTTCCAGTGACCGGGCAGCAGCACTAATATTATTTTCCTTGCGAGCCATGGCCTCTGCGATTAAATCTTTCTCCACCCTTTCCACAAAATCGGTAAGAGAGGGAAGCTCGGAGAAATTCTGTCCGGAAAGTATAGCAAATTTTTCTCTTTTATCCGAGTTTAGTTTCTGCTTCAGCTGTGAAGGCAAATCCGGCCAGGAAATTTTCTGCTCTCCCCGACAAAGATTAAAACAGGCTTCCACGAAATGCTGCAGTTCACGTACATTACCCGGCCAGCTGTAATTTTTTAGTTTTTCCAGTAATTCTTCCGTCATACCCTGTAAATCTCGTTCAAATTCTTTATTGTATTTTTCAATAAAATGATGAACCAATAGCGGTATATCTCCTTTTCTCTGGCGCAAAGGAGGCAGATTAAGACTCACGACTGCCAATCTATAATAGAGATCTTCCCGCAGGTTTTCCTTTTCAAAAGCTAATTCAGGATCACTGTTCATGGTGGCTAAAATTCTAACATCGACCCACTTCTCCTGCTGACTGCCGATACGTCGAATTTTATTTTCCTGTATTACCCGCAGTAATTTGGCCTGGAGGTCAAAATCCAGGGCATCGATTTCATCCAGCAGAATAGTACCTCCACTGGCCTGTTCAAATAGCCCCGGGCGGCTGGTAGCACCTGTAAAACCCCCTTCTTCCGTACCAAATAGAAGACCTTCCAGAAGGTCCCGGGGTAAAGCAGCACAATTCTGGGCTATAAAAGGTGAATTTGAACGAGGACTGGCATTGTGGATACCCTGAGCTACCAGCTCTTTACCGGTCCCTGTTTCTCCAATAATCATTACTGAGGAATCAGACCGAGCAGCATTAACAGCTTCATTTATGACCTCCCTAAATTCTTCTGATTCTCCAATCAAATCAGCAAAAGTATAGCTGGTATTATTGGCCAGCTTTTTTTCTGTTGATGATGTGGTGTCTTCCAGATTTACCCTGGTTTTATGTTCGGAAAGCTGCCGACGCAGGTTACTGACATCATCTACTAATTCCTGCAGTAAAGTTATATCCCGTGATATTTCCAGAGCACCTCTAGAACCATCTTTTAATTTTATAGGAACAGTAGAATTAACGGTAGTGATCTCTTCCCCGCGTCTATTAATAAATGTTTGTAAAACATTTTCAATAGCTTCCCCGGTTTTGATAGTACGCATAAGAGTGCTATTTTCCAGAGTGAGAGAAGGAAAGACGGAAAAAATATTTTTCCCGATTACTTCCTCCGGTTTCAATCCATCCAGGCGGGAGGCGGTACTATTATATAATAGTGTTTTCCCATGATTATCGACTACATGCACACCTTCATCCAAAACCGAAAAAATTTGCTGCCAGGTCTTTTCATCCAATAACTCACTGCAGTTTTGCGACATAACCAAACTGTTTTTGCTATCAATCTCTTTCATAATTAAACCACCTCAAGATTTTTAAGAAAAATCCCGCAAACTGTACAGGTTACGGAGGTGAATAGGAGGAGGTCGGTAGGTTCAAATCCCAACCTACCGACCTCCTCCTATTCTCTCCCTTTATACTTCCGATTTTTCATACTCGCCTGCTTATTTTTAATAACAAATTTTAAAATCAAAACTCCCTATTATCTATATTCACCAGATTTGAACTAATTTCCTGCCTCCTGTCAAATTTATTTGCGGTTTTGTAAAAAAATTTTGCGCTGAGAGCGGGAGAAGTTATATGTTATCCTATAATTGAGAGAAATAATTCGTAATTTATGGAGTTGATAAATAATGAAAATCAACGAGCCAAAGATTCCCTCTGAGAGTCCGGACAAATTATTATTGTGGAACTGCCAGATAAGAGAGAAAAATAATAACTGGTGGAATAATGGAGCTCTGGCAGTAGAAGATGGTAAAATTGCAGCCTGTGGTAAAAAAAGTTCAGTAATGAGTGTTTATGGAGACTATCCAGATATTAAACTAAACAATAATACTCTGCTGCCTGGTTTTAATGACGCACATCTCCATTTTTACCAGATAGGAAAAGATTTAAATTCCTGTGATCTATCTGATGTAAGCAGTTTAAAGGAAATGCAGAGTAAAATTCATAACTGGATTCAGCGTCAGAATCCCAATTCTAATCAGCTGCTGAGAGCTGTGAAACTGGATGACAGCAAACTACCTGAAAACCGTCTACCCGGCAGAAAAGAACTCGATAAAATCATAGATGACAGGCCTTTGCTGGTGCAAAGAATCTGTTACCACGCAGCCTCTGCCAACAGCGCAGCTCTGAAACAGGCAGATATAAATGCCCGGACTAAAAACCCTCCAGGAGGAAGAATAGGCAGAGATTCTCAGGGAAAACCGGACGGCAGACTTTTTGATTCTGCTGTAGAACTCGTCCAGGAAAAATTCCCTCCACCATCAGCAGCCAAAAGAACAAAACATCTTGTTAAGGCCGGACAAAAATGCCTGGCCCAGGGTATAACTTCACTGACTGCTGATGACCTGGGGGCAGAAGCTAATCCTTCAGCAACTTTAAAAGCCTATAATAAATATTTAAATACTAAAAAACCCGGCCCCCGTCTGTATTTAGAACAGCGGGTCAAAAATATCAAAGACATAGACTGGCTGGCTGAAAATTCTCAACCTACGGGCTGGGGAAATTCATACCTGAGATTTGGCCCCCTAAAGATAATGCTGGATGGTTCTCTGGGAGCAGAAACTGCCGCCCTTTCTAAGTCTTATCCCGGCAGCAATAGCACAGGTGATCTGTTACTAAAAATAAAAGAGTTGAGAAACCTTCTTGCTCATGCTGCTGAAAATGATTTTCTGGTTGATATTCACGCTATTGGTGATAGAGCAATAGGCACTATCATTAAAGCCTATAAAAATTTGCAATCAGTCGGAAAAAATATTATACCTCCCCGCCTGGTACACTGTCAGCTTCCCCGGCCGGAGCAGATTAAATTTCTGGGCAGAGAAAATTTCCAGGCTATTATTCAACCTGCTTTTTTGGGTTCAGACTGGAAACTGGCTCGAAAAAAATTGGCCTCCGAGCATTTAAAAACCGCCTATGCCTGGAAAAGTTTGCAGGATGCCGGGGTGTTTATAGCCGGAAGTTCCGATGCTCCTATTGAACCTATAAATCCGCTAAAAGGAATTCATTGTGCTGTCAACCGCCAGGACACTGAAAATCAGCCACCGGAAAAATTTCTCCCGGAAGAGAAACTGTCTTTAGAAATTGCCCTGGACCTTTTTACCCTGGCAGGAGCTAAATTAAGTGAGGAAACAGAAATAAAAGGCACATTATCTCCGGGCCAGACTGCAGATATAGCAGTTCTGAATGCTGACCCCAGAAAAATTTCATCCCAAAATATTATTGACCTACAGGTAGAAAGAACTTTCTTGGGGGGCAGAGAGGTTTACTCCTCTTGATAAATTTTACTGGTATAAGGTGAATTCATACCGGCCAGCATGGCACCATAACCAAGCT
>CAYOFJ010000019.1:11467-12472 GCA_964403065.1 uncultured Halanaerobiaceae bacterium
AATTCCATGGTATCACCGACTTTAAACCTGCTTTCCACCTCTGTGATATCTACAAGCAGGTGATCACTGCTGGCCCCTATAACTTCAGCTCCAGCCTTAACAGCCGTAAGACCATCTAATCTTATATCCTGTCGCCCCAGAGCCAGTATGGCCCGCTTTCTTATTCCCCTGTCTGCAAATTCAGGTTTACCGCCAAAAGCATCATGTCCGGTTTTGCCTACAGGCACAGAAGGTTTTTCCTTAAGCTCGATAATGCGGGCGGAAACTGTTATATTTTGCTGGTTGAACTCCGGCAACTGCCGCTGATGTGTTACATCAGTTCCCTGCAGAATACCTTCTCCAACCCGAAGATGATTTATGCCATCAGGCATTTCGGCCTTATTTAATAATATAGTTGTAGCCGTATTGCCACCGGAAACTATTGGTAAATTTATTGAATATTTGGCCTGTAAACTTTCCTGGTACTGCAGCAGTTTTTCTGTGTTTTTTCTGGTGGGAAGCACACCACCATAGCAGCCCACATTGGTTCCCAATCCGGCAATTTCTATTTTGGGCAGTTCCAGCGCTCTTTCCATAAAATCATCCAGTTCATTTTCCCAGAGCCCTTCTCTTAAATCTCCGACATCAACCATAATAATAACTCTATGACTTTTATTTAATTTCTCGGCGGCCCGCGAAAGATTTCGAAGAGTTTTTAGTTCACTGTTCAGACTGATATCAGCCAGTTTAACAACTTTTTCTGCTTCTTCAGGATCCGGTAATCGCAGCAGCATATATTCAGCTTCAATTCCATTTTCCTGCAGATGTTTTATATTGCGCAAACGTGAATCACCCAGGCTTTTAATCCCGCCCTGCAAAAAGGCCCGGGCCACATTTGCATCACCAGCAGCCCCCTTAACAACTCCAGTTAAATTTATGCCCTGTTCGTCACACATATCTTTCATTTTAGCTGCATTTTCTTTAATACCGGCAAGATTAATATTCATCCGGGGATAAGCAATCATT
>CAYOFJ010000019.1:12482-16281 GCA_964403065.1 uncultured Halanaerobiaceae bacterium
ATTAGTTTTACCTCCCTATTATAAATGAAATAAATATTTTGCCTCATTTGAGACAACAGAAAAGTTCTTTTTCCGGGAAAATTTCCTGTGAGCAGAGCTTTATAGCTTCCAATAATAAGTATTATGAAGACAACCCAATACAAAATTCAACTATGGTTATACTTCTATTCCAATAAGCCTGTACCTGCCCAATTCCCCCGCAAATTTTTTTGCACCAATAAATCACTCTATAAGAGGTTTTATTACAACAATAACATATAAAGTTTTTTATTAAATCAACAAATTCAAATCTACTGTATTTAACTTAGTCCCTGGTTATAGCAGTGCTTAAATATGGTATAATAATTGCATATTTATTAATTGGATATTATGTGAAGTTTTATATGCATCTTTGTTGACCAAAATTATACCCGTCCCGGGGCAAACCCATAGCCAAAAAACCAATTATAATCACTATTGTGTTTCTGTCTCAGTATTTGCCGGGCCGGGCTTTAGCAAAGGCAAAATTTTTCCTGAATTAAAACTAATTTTGGGACTTAAATAAACACGAACAAAAAACTTGACTAAAAATTTGATTTGAAACGGGAGGGCGTAAAATATGCGTGATAACAGGAGACCGAATTACTGGCAGGATGTTAGCAACGAAAAATGGCAGGACTGGCGGTGGCAGGTTAAAAACAGAATAACTGAAACTGAAGAAATAAAACAGGTGCTGAATCTGAAAGAAGAGACGACTTCAGAGATAAGCTCGGCTTTGAAAAATTTGCGTATGGCCATTACCCCTTATTATGCCAGCCTTATCGATCCTGATGACCCCGAATGTCCTATACGTCGACAGGCTGTGCCCACTGCCCGGGAAATTGACTTAGGAGAAGCTGATATTGAAGACCCACTTCATGAGGATGTTGACTCTCCTGTAGATGGTATTACACACCGATATCCCGATAGAGTATTATTTCTGGTAACCGATCAATGCTCCATGTACTGCCGTCACTGTACCAGGAGACGTTTTGCCGGGGTGACCGATCGCCCCTTACCACAGGATAAAATTGATAGGGCTATAGAATATATTGCTGAAACTCCTCAAGTGCGAGATGTGCTGCTGTCAGGAGGCGATCCTCTGCTTCTCTCTACTGAAAAATTGGAAAAAATCATTGCCCGTCTCTATGAAATTGACCACGTAGAAATTATCCGACTGGGCTCAAGAACACCGGTTGTATTACCCCAACGAATTACAGCCGAATTAACACAAATGCTGAAAAAATATCATCCTATCTATGTGAACACCCATTTTAATCATCCCCAGGAAATTACAGAGACTTCGGCAAAAGCCTGTCAGAAATTGGTGGAAGCCGGTATACCAGTAGGAAATCAATCAGTCCTGTTAAAAGGTATAAACGATCAAGCCAGTGTCATGCGTAAACTGGTCCATAAACTGCTGGAAATTAGAGTAAAACCTTATTATCTCTATCAATGCGATCTTTCCCGGGGAATAGAACATTTTCGCACCAGAGTTGATAGAGGAATTAGCCTGATAGAATCCCTGCGCCAGCACACTACCGGAATGGCAGTGCCCACTTACGTAGTAGATGCTCCCGGTGGAGGAGGCAAAATACCGGTACATCCAGACTATGTCATCTCCCGTTCTCCAGGAAAAATAGTTCTGCGCAATTTTGAAGGTGAAATCTTCGCCTATACCGAACCCGGCTATTCCGCTGAAGATAATGATTTGCCCCAGAATATCCAGGGGGTAGGAAAACTCAGTCAGGATAACTGTTATACTCTGCAGGAGAAAAATTGTCAGGGGTAAAATTTTCTACCAGTTGTGACCTATATCACTGTCAAACTTAAGTATATCACTTATAATTATAACAAACACTAAAAAAGCTTTGACGCAAATGACAGAAAGGGGCACAAATTATGATGCAACAATGTCCGGGACAGGATGGACGCAGCTGGTCTCCAGATGATGTTAGCGAAAAGGAATGTCCGGAATGCGGATATGCTATCGAATTTTTTAAATTCGACTTAATGCGGGAATGTCCGGGGTGCAGTAAAAAGGTGGTTAATCCCCGTTTTAATTTAGAATGTGCGGAATGGTGTGATCAGGCAGCAATCTGTATTGGAGAAGGCAGTACACTTTACAAAGAAGTTCAGACAATCAGATCCCGTATTGAAGAAAAAATCAAAAAACTTTTTTCTCCGCAGCCAGATAAATATGAACTTACTCAGGAAGTAACAGATCTTGCCGATAAAATAAGCCGGCGGGAGCAATTTTCACCTCTTACAGTCATTCTTTCTGCTCTGCTTCATGAACTGGGCAGCAAATCCTGCAGTTTACAAAACCTGGATACAGGTGAGTTAAACAATTCTAACGATATTCTAGAGGAGGACCCAGAAGACTGTCGAGGCCTGGCCAGATACCTGCTGCAGGATCTCGATATTCCCCAGTATTACCAGGATGAAATTATGCGCAATATAACTGCTCTGGCAGAAGACAGGAAGAGAGAAGCCAATTCCTATCAGGTACTGGAAGATGCTCATAGATTAGCCACATTGAAAAAGGAAGATCCGCAAAAACTGGCTGAGCTGGACCATCAGACTATGTTAACCCACGGTGGAGAAAAAATAGCTGAAGTCATGAGTGAAGAAGTTGAAGCTCGAAGTTCACAATAAATATAAAATAGCCTGGACAACCGCAAAATTACAGTCATCCAGGCTAAATAGATTTATAAAAATATTATTTTGACTGTGCTGGCAGAGGTTTAATTTTATTGAAGTTGTTTACCCTCTATAACCCTGGTTCGGTCATGTCTTTAGGATCAATAGCTTCTTCAAACTCTTCTTCTGTCAGATACCCCAGCTCTACTGCGGCTTCTTTTAAAGTTTTCTCTTCTTTATGAGCTTTTTGGGCAATTTCAGCTGCCTTATCATAACCGACGATGGGATTTAGAGCCGTGACCAGCATCAGCGATTTATCCAAATACTCCTCTATTTTTTTACGGTTAGGTTCAATCCCCTCTATACATTTTTCCGTGAATGATCTACAGGCATCTGCCAGCAGCTGAGCACTCTGCAGAAAATTATAAATCATTATGGGTTTGCAGACATTCAACTCGAAGTTCCCCGATCCTCCTGCTACACCTATAGCTGCATCATTGCCCATGACCTGTATACAAACCTGGATCAAAGCCTCGGCCTGAGTGGGATTAATCTTACCGGGCATAATTGAACTCCCCGGTTCATTTGTCGGCAAATCAATTTCACCAATACCACAGCGGGGGCCCGATGATAACCATCTGAGATCGTTGCCTATTTTCATCAAACTGCTCGCTATAGACTTTAAAGCTCCGCTGGCTTTTACTATATCATCATGAGCTGCTATAGATTCGAATTTATTGGGGGCGCTGTCAAAATCTATTCCCGTCAGTGAAGCTATCTCTGCAATCACTTTTTCTTCATATTCTTCGTGAGTATTTAAACCTGTTCCCACAGCAGTAGCTCCCAGAGCTAATTCTTTTAAATGAGGAAGCGTATCTTTCACAGACTTTATTCCATGTTCTAACTGACTGGCATATCCGGAAAATTCCTGGCCTAAAGTTACCGGAGTAGCATCCATTAAATGTGTGCGGCCTGTTTTAACAATATCCTGAAATTCTTGCGATTTTTCCTGTAAAGCATTTTTCATATCTTCCAGGGCAGGCAGCAGTTCATTTTCAATTAATTTAACCGACGCTATAGACATAGCCGTGGGAAAAGTATCATTGGAGGATTGAGACATATTAACATGATCATTGGG
>CAYOFJ010000020.1:0-15628 GCA_964403065.1 uncultured Halanaerobiaceae bacterium
AAGCCGGGGTTCTGGCATTAGTTCACGAATATCTTCTGGCTCTCGACCAGTTATAATTGTGGGTTCATAAATAAGATGAGCAGTCAATTTCTGCAAAAGTTCGGGTATTTTATCATAAGGGAAGGCTTTAGCAGGATCAGAATGAAATTCGGCCAGAGTTCCATCATAATCACTGAATAGGAGGATACAGGTTGAATTATACAAATTTTCCTGCCAGATTTGTTTTTGAGCATCTGCAAATAAATAGGGGACTGAATTATTTTTATTCATAACAATTTTCCCACTTATCCAGGAAAGTTTCCCGCCACCAGTTTATATCCCGGGAGGCTATAGTTTCAGAAAGAGATAGATAGCGCCTGGATTTTTTATCTTCTGGTTCCTGCAGGGCCCGATGAATTGTATCGGCAACTTTTTCTATATGATAGGGGTTTACGTGGAAAGCTTCTGTTAACTGTTCTGAAACTCCAGCAAATTCGGACAAAATAAGCTGACCATTTTCTTTGGTGGCCAAATATTCTTTGGAAACCAGGTTGAGACCATCAATTAAAGGGGTTATTAGGGCAGTATCAGCCGCAAGATAATAAGGGATGAGTTCTTTTTGAGGAATGCTGCTGCGGAAATAACGTATTGGTTCCCAGGGAACGGTATGAAAACGGCCATTTATATCTCCAATGGTACGATCAATTCTGCGCCGAATTTCTTTGTATTCGGGTATATCAGTGCGGCTGGGGGCAACTCTTTGTATCAGGGTTATTTCTTCTTCATATTGCGGATATTTATCCAGAAGTTTTTCAATGGCTCTGAGACGGGGAACAATTCCTTTGGTATAATCCAGCCTATCGACACCAATCAAAAGATATTGTACATCAAAATACTTCCTGATTTTTTGCGCTTCTTCTTGAATGTCATCATTATCGGCCATGCCGGAAAAATATTCGTAGTCTATACCCAGCGGTATAGCTGCAAGTTTAGTGGTATGACCTTGATAATGTACTGAATTTTCCTGCCAATCCACCCGGGCTCCACTGCGCAGCGCGGTTTCCATAAAATTTATCAGATAAGTATTGTTATGAAAACCGATAAAATCACTGCCCAACAAACCCTCTAAAAGTTCTTCACGCCAGGGAATAGTAGAAAAAATTTCCGCTGGCGGCCAGGGTATGTGCCAGAAATGGGCTATTTTAGCTTCAGGTATCTCTTCTTTTATTAGTCCCGGCACAAGAGATAACTGGTAATCCTGGACCCAAAATTTATCTTTCGAATCGGCTTCAGCAGCAGCTGCCTCAGCATATTTTCTGTTAACCTGCTTATAACAATGCCAGTTTTCAGGAGAAAATTTGGCCCTGGTTACAAAATTGTGGCTTATGGGCCACAAAGTGGAATTGGAAAAACCATAATAAAATCCCTGGACTTCATCTTCACTCAAGTTGAGTCTTTTCAGTGAATAGCCAGTTTCATCAGGAACCTTTACTATATTGTTTTCATTGACCACATCAAAATCTGCTTCTTCCCGGCCCCAGGCGACCCATAGTCCTTTTTCCTTCTGCATCAACGGGTCAAGTCCTGTAGTTAAACCACCAGGAAGTTTTTCCTGTTTGATACTGCCATTTTCAAACTTATGAGCATAGGGTTCAGCATTGGAGATAAGTATCATTTTACTTTTCTCCATTTCTCTTCCCCCCGATATTTTGCTTTTATAAGATTCTTCACATTATAATTATAAGTGAATAGAAAGGTATTATCAATTTTCTGAGGGTAGACACCAAAAAATATGAGGAGGCTTTGTTATGCAAAAAAATCCGAAAAAAGCTAAATTAGAGAAAGCAGCTGAAATTCTTGTTAACTCGGAATATCTGGTTGCTTTCACAGGAGCGGGTATTTCAGCGGAAAGTGGTGTGCCGACTTACAGGGGCGAAGATGGGCTCTGGAATAAATATGATCCTGAGAAAACAGCCACGTTAAGCGGTTTTAAAGATGACCCCGACAAATTTTGGGGATTTATCAGGGATATGGCCGTGGCTGGCGATATATCTCCTAATCCGGCCCATCAAGTCCTGGCAGACTGGGAGGAAAATAATATATTGCAGGCTATTATTACTCAGAATATTGATCTCCTTCATCAACAGGCCGGCAGTGAAGAAGTTTTGGAGCTGCATGGTTCTCTGCAAACAGCTGAATGTTATGGCTGTGGCCGGAAATATAACTGGCAGTGGATTGAAGAAAAACTGGAAGAAAATGAAATTCCAGTTTGTAAGGATTGCGGCAGCAAGAAAATAAAACCGAATGTAGTTTTCTTCGGGGAAATGCTTCCACAGGATACTATACGAGCGGCTGAGCAGGAAGCAAGAAAATGTGATGTGATGCTGGTCATAGGTTCTTCTCTGGCCGTTCATCCTGCTGCTTCTTTGCCCGCCCGGGCCCGGCAAACCGGAGCACAATTAATTTATGTAAACGCTGATAAAGGTGAAAGACCGGAGTTATTTGACGTTATTTTAGAAGGTAAAGCAGGAAAAATTATACCGGAGATGCATGAAAAAATCCAGGAACTGAACCGTTAAATTCGAACAAAAGTTTGCAATATCTGCCGGGATTTGTTAATATTACCCTACACTAATTACTGTAGGGGGAATAAATATGCGAAGGGGTAATAAAAAATGGATTTCACTGCAGCTGATAAGACATAAAGAGGGCTTGAAAAATATGAAAAAGCAAAAAAAGTCAGCAGATAAAGCGACACCGGATAATAGTGGTTATATTGCAGATAACTTCCGGGAGAAAGTTCATTTAATAAACCAGCTTAATTACGCCTGGCAGAACAGCAAAAAAGTGGAAATTGTTTTTTTAAGAAATGAAGACAAAATTAGATGTGAGAGTAAAATAGAAACCATCCGTAATAAATCCCCTCAAATAATTTTGCAAACCGGTCAGCGTCTGGAAATAGCAGAAATAATGCAGGTGGAAATTTATGATTGAAGCCCCGGGATTTTCGACAATTTTGCGAAATTATTAAACATTTACTTGACTGGCCGGGTATTTTATTTTATATTGTAAGCACAATGTAAAATGCTGGAAGCTGGAGGATTAAATATGAGTATAGTAGAGATTGAAGAAGTTACCTTTTCTTATAATAATGAGCCGGTAGTAAGGGGAGCAGATTTTTGCCTGGAAGAAGGGGATTTTGCCGCTTTTATTGGTCCTAATGGTTCCGGGAAAAGTACTTTAATAAAAATGCTGCTGGGACAGCTTGCTCCTGATCAGGGTGAAATACGTATTCTGGGTAAACCTGTTTCAGAGTTAGCTGACTGGACTAAAATTGGCTATATTTCTCAGCAGGTAAGGGAATTTAATCAGGGTTTTCCGGCAACGGTCAGAGAAGTGGTGGGCAGCAATCTTTACAAGGAAATGGGTTTTTTTCATATTCTTGATGATAAGCTGAAAACAAGAATAAAATCAGCCTTAGAATTAGTGGAGATGGAAGATTACATCGACCGCCTGATAGGGAATTTATCTGGCGGGCAGCAGCAGCGGGTTTTTATAGCCCGAATGATGGTTAATGATCCAGAGCTTATTCTTCTGGATGAACCGCTTTCTGGTGTTGATATAACTACTCAGGATGAGTTTTATCATATCATAGGTGATATTAATGAACGGCTTAACAAAACGGTAATAATGGTCTCTCATGATGTGAATGTAATAAGCAGTAAGGCTAATTATGTTGTGTGCTTTGAGCAGGGGGAAGTACATCTGCATTTAGCTGATGAATTTAGTTATGAAGATTATATGACAAGTTTGCGGGATTCCAATCTGCGTATGGTACCTGACCACGATCATGGTAGTGGGACCTGCTCTTAATTTTAGGGAGGATGTGGAATGGAATTTTTAGATTATAATTTCATGCAGCGTGCTTTGCTGGCGGGCAACCTGGTGGGTATTATGGCTCCAATGGTGGGAGTATTTTTGAATTTACGCCGCCTTTCTCTAATTGGACATACTCTTTCTCATGTAGCTCTTGCCGGGGTGGCCCTGGGCTTGTTTTTAGGTTTTTTTCCGGTGTATATGGCCATTATTACCTCTGTTCTGGCAGCTCTGGCTATAGAAAAATTAAGAAGAGATTATAGTGATTATGCGGAACTGGCTCTGGCAGTAATCTTAGCAGCTGGATTGGGGCTGGCTGTTATTTTAATTTCGGCTGCCGGCCAAACAGCTGGTGTTCATAGTTATTTGTTCGGCAGCATATCCCTGGTGGGCACCAGAGATATTTACACAATAATACCTTTATTTGTCATAATAATACTTATGGTGGTAAAGTATTATTATGGATTTTTCTTTCTGGCCTTTAATGAACAGGAAGCCAGGCTGGCCGGAGTTCCGGTAAAATTTTTAAATATAATATTTATGATAATTGTTTCCATAACGGTGGCTCTATCTATCAGGGTGGTGGGAGCTTTACTAATTTCTTCGCTAATTACAATACCGGTAGCTATTGGTATGCAGGTAGGAAGCAGTTTTGCCCGGACCTTACTGGCAAGTATTTTCGCCAGCTTAATTTCTGTCAATTTAGGGCTAGTTTTCTCTTTTTATTTTGATCTGGCGCCCGGGGGTACGATAATTTTATTAAGTGTTTTGTTGTTATTATTAACCATGGGCGGCAAAAAAGCAGCGGGTATCTTTTAAAGGAGGAGATAATTGTGATGTCAAGAAGAGATTTTATTAAGAGTATGCTGGCCGTCACCGCCAGTATTTCCGTAAGTGGAGCCTTTGCCCGGGGACTTGAAGAGGAAGTTTTAGGAGCTTCCGGTATTCCTGTCAGGGAACTGGGGAAAACCGGCCATCAGGTTAGTATTTTTAGTCTGGGAGGAGA
The DNA here is from genome assembly GCA_964403065.1 of uncultured Halanaerobiaceae bacterium. Classification (GTDB taxonomy): domain Bacteria; phylum Bacillota; class Halanaerobiia; order Halanaerobiales; family Halarsenatibacteraceae; genus Halarsenatibacter. Next base: position 4,862 of record CAYOFJ010000020.1, read on the forward strand.
AGCTACAATCGAGCAGAGCAGCCGTCAGGAGCAGGCGGTAGAAATTATTAATCGGGCTCTGGACCTGGGGGTAAATTATATTGACACCGCTCCTTCCTATGGCAATGGTGACAGTGAAGAGAATATCGGTAGAGTTATGAAAGAACGCAGAGAGGAAGTTTTTCTGGCCAGCAAAACTCATGGTCGAAGTTATGATGAAACCATGAATTTAATTGAGCAGAGTTTGCAGAGACTGCAGACAGATTATTTAGATCTTTACCAGCTTCACAATGTCAGAACTGACAGTGATTTAAACCAGATTTTTGCTGCAGATGGAGCTATTAAAGCGCTGGAAGAATTAAAGAATGAAGGAGTAATTGAAAATATAGGCATAACCGGCCATTACGATCCGGAAATTTTATTAAAAGGGATTAAAGAGTATGAATTTGACAGTATTCTTCTTTCTTTAAATGCTGCCGATGTCCATTATCGTCCTTTTCAGGAAGAGCTGCTGCAGGAAGCTTTAGACCAGGAGCTGGGAATTATTGCTATGAAGACTCTGGCCCGGGGGCGTTTAATTACCGGGAGTTCCGAACAGGGTCTCGACAGTGTAAAAGAAGCTCTTGATTATGTCTGGAGTCTGCCTGTTTCCACCTCTATAGTGGGAATTGGTTCCCTGGAGGAGCTGGAAGAGAATATAAAATTGGCACGAGAGTTTAATAAATTGTCGGCAGATGATATGATGCAGTTAGAAAATAAAACTGCTGAACTAAAACAGGAAGGGAACTTTTTTAAATATAACTGGTAGGAAAAGTAAGATATTTATTAATCTCATCACTTAAAAATACTTGTTAAAATCATCATAAGTGGCTGGAAGTTTATAGCTGCCTATAATGATTGAAAGCTACAAAATGATGTGATACCAGAAATTTTTCGAAGTCAGGGTAAAAAATATGAGCAAAATATTGTGTTTCCGGTACAGGAGGTGCCGGTTTGAGAGTAAGCTCATGGTTGAGCTTTCACGAAGGAAACATAATTTTTGGCCGAAATAAAAAGTTAGGAGAATATATTTATTATGCAGGCTTTATTAACATCATTTACTGCTATATTAATGGCTGAGGCAGGAGATAAATCACAGCTGGTAACTTTATGTATGTCGGCCTGTCACTTTCCCCTGCAGGTATTTTTGGGGGCTATTACAGCTCTAACTATAATGACGGCTTTAGCTGCCGGCTTTGGTGGTTTCTTTTCCGGCCTGGTACCTCAGCATATTATTGCAGCAGTCAGTGGATTTTATTTTATTGTGATCGGTATTTTGACTTATTTGAGCCGCGAAAAGCAGGAGAATGTGAAAGATAAAATAGACTGCCGCAGCCGAGCTTTTTTGCATACATTTGGTCTGATATTTCTGGCTGAGATTGGTGATAAAACTCAGCTTACAGTAATTGGTTTATCTGCTGTAACCGGGGCTCCATTTTTGGTTTTTGCCGGTACGATGCTGGCCCAGATTATAAATCATGGCCTGGTGGCTTTTCTGGGTGACAAATTTCTTTCCCGTCTTCCTCGTTCTAAATTAAAATTGATTTCTGCTGTAATTTTTATTACCCTGGGGTTAGCAGTTTTGATATTAAATATATTTTAAAATCATTTGTGCATTCTTTTGAATAATTAGAAATTTTCTGCAGTAAAATTAGTTAACTTAGCGGATATTAAGGTGGGTTATAATGCATAAAATTGAAATTGAACAGATCAAAGATTGGTGCCGAAAAGCAGGTGAATATCAGCGGGAAAAATTTAAACAGGAAATCAAAGTGAACAGCAAAGAACAAAAGATTAATTTAGTTTCCGAAGTTGATGAAAAATCGGAAGAGATGCTGCGGAAAAATATTAACGATAGTTATCCAGAGCATGAGATTCTGGCTGAGGAAATGGGCAGAAAGAATAAAAAGTCTTCTTATCTCTGGGTGATAGATCCCCTGGATGGAACTGTCAATTATGTGCACGGATTACCCATTTTTGCTATATCTATAGCTCTCTTTGTAGAAAGCGAACCTGAAATTGCAGTTGTGTATCTGCCTATGGAAGATGTTTTTTTTACTGCCCGACAGGGTGAAGGAAGCTATCGTGATTCTAAAAAAATTAGTGTCAAAAATAATGCTAGACTTGATTCCAGCATAGTAGCTACCGGTTTTCCCTATGATCATCAGCAGGAAAGTGAAGAGGTTTTAGCTTATTTTTCCAGCATTTTACCCCGGGCCGGGGGGATAAGGCGCACGGGTTCTGCTGTATATGATTTATGCCAGGTGGCCGCCGGAGTTTTTGGTGGTTTTTGGGAGATTAAACTTCAACCCTGGGATATCGCTGCCGGTACTTTGATTATTAAAGAAGCAGGGGGAGTAGTAACGGATTTTTCCGGAGAGGAAATAGATTTTTCCGGAGAAGAAATAGCGGCCGGCTCCCCTGGTTTGCATAAAGATTTAATAAATATGTTACAGCCTCGGTCTTAAGAAAGATGTAAACACAGTGAGGTCAAAACAACCCTTGCTTTTTTTCAATAAAACTTCTATAATTGTTGTAATGAGTAATAGGGCATTAATATATATGTTTAAATTCGTGGGAATATTCAGGGGGACCGAAAATGGAAACTTTAATAGTATTTTATACCCGTACAGGAACCACGCAAAAGGTGGCTGAAGATCTGGCAGTGCATTTTAACGCAGATATGCTCGAGCTGCAGGACAATAAAAATCGTTCTGGAGTTTTGGGTTTTTTGCGTTCCGGTTTTGATGCTCTTACTTCCAATGTAACGGTTATTAATGATTTTAATCATAAACTGGATGAATATGATGTGATATTAATAGGCACCCCTGTATGGGCCGGTAAAATGACCCCTGCAATAAGGACATTTTTGCTGGGAAATGCCGAAGTGTTCCCAGAAGTTGCCTTTTTTGTGACTTTAGGAGGTACCAGTGCTCAAAAGACTCTTCAGGGCATGGAAGACTTAGCAGGAAAAGAACCACTGGCCAGTCTGGTGTTAGAAAAGGAGGAGGCGCTGGGATCTCCTGCAGCTAGTAAAGATGATATAGATTCTTTTGTTAAAATTATCTGTGATAAAATGGAAAGCAAAACTAAAAACGAGCAGAACCAAAAATCTCGCAACTAAAACCGAAACTAAATAAATATTTTATAGTTTCATTAACTTTCCCGAAAGGGGGAATTGGTATGTCCAAACAGGAAAAAATTCATCAGGCTTTAGAAGCTACAGAAATACATCATTTTCCTGATAAATTTCTTTCCACTTCAGGAAAAACAAAATTGCATTATTTTGTGTTGACCGAACCGGCCTATCTGGAAATATATCCAGAAGAAGGGCCTGAAACCAGAGTGCGTGAAGGCTGGATAACCTGGCAAAAACCTAAATTAATAACCCCGGGTTATCTTTTACAGGCGGAAGGGTTTAGTGAAAATGCCCGAGAAGCCCTGCAGATGTTGGCGGGTGAACATCCCGATCTGGCCAGTATTTTTTACAAAATGAATTATTCCCAGAAGGTAGATGAAGTCAGAACTATGCCCTATGAAATTAAGGAAACCGCCCGCAGATTGCAGGCCGAACAGAGTGAGACCGATGAATATCTAACGGCTATAGTTAGCGGGCTGGAAGATATGTGGGATGTTTCTCTGATGAAATTTATTAAGGAATATGTAGGTGAAAGTGCCCAGGAAAATCAGGTTCCCGAGATGGAAGCCAGAGGTTATTTAACCCGAAATAATGAAGGACATCCTCAGGTTACCCGCACTATTGAAGGTTTGCCTATAGCAGCAAAAGATGAAATTGAGAAACTTTTTGATGAGGTGAAAGCGGGAGATACTGATCCTTCTGTACTCAAACGTGAACTTGATCGCTGGGGAGTATATAAGAATTATGAAGATAGATTTTTAGATCTTTTTAAGAATGGTTAACGCTTAATGTTCATAAACCCCACTAACACATATTGCTGAAAATTTGATTTCCAATTACAAGCTTGCAATTGAAAATAATTATAAAACAGGGGAGAGCTGCAGGTTAGCTCTTCCCTGTTTTTTTGTCAATAATTTCTGTGCTGCTCTGTTCAGCCAGATAAGAACTTCGCACATAAGGACCGGCAATAACTTTTTCAAACCCCATATTTAAAGCTTTCTCTTTAAGGGATTCAAATCTCTCTGGTTTTATATACTCTTTTACTGGCAGATTATCGCTGGTGGGCTGGAGATACTGTCCCATGGTTAAGATCTGGCAGCCTGAATTTAATAAATCCTGCCATACCATTTTTAGCTCTTTTTCAGTTTCTCCCAGTCCCAGCATCAAGCCGGATTTTACTATAATATTTTTCTCTGCTGTGCTTATCTTTTCCAATAACTTAAGTGATCTTTCATAACTAGCTTCCGGTCTGACTTTTTCATAAAGGGATGGTACAGTTTCAATATTGTGATTGAATACATCTGGACCTGCTTTGATTATTTCTTCAATAGCCTGCTGTTTAAGCTGGAAATCAGGAGTTAATATTTCCAGCGTAATATCGGGATCAAGTGCTCTTAAAGTTTCAATAACGCGAGCAAATTGCCTGGCACCTCCCAGAGGCAGATCATCTCTGGTGACAGAAGTGATAACCACATGTTCAAGTCCTAATTTCAATACAGCCAGTGCTAGTTTATTTGGTTCGGTTAAATCCACCGGCTCCGGATTTTCGTGGTTAACGGCACAAAAACGACAATTGCGTGTACATTTATTTCCTAAAATCATAAAAGTTGCTGTATCCCGGGAATAACATTCACCCATATTGGGACAGCGAGCATTCTGGCAAACTGTGTTTAATTCCAATCCGTCCAACAATCTCCGGGTGTGCATCATTTCCTGCTGGATGGGATCTTTTTGTCTCAGCCATTCTGGCAGTCTTTTTCGGGGCAAAATTATTCCTCCTTATTTTTTGTAATTCCATTCTGTGCTGCTGTACTTATCTTCTTTAAGTTCCTGAGCCAGTTTTTGTTCATAAGAAGTAAGTCCGTCAGTTTTTTCGAATTTGATGTCCAGGTTTTTCGCCAGACCTTCAGTGAGTGCTTCCGCCAGTTCCTGTATAGAAATTTCTTTTTCACAGCATTGATTTATAGCGGTGGCTTTAAGACTATAAAATCTTCTCATTTTTTCTCTTCTTTTTTCACTGCTGAAGTTAAACAGCTGAAAAATCTGCTGACTGTTATAACTAAAAGGAATGGAACCATGCTGTAGTATTGTGCCTTTTTTACGGGTCTGGGCACTACCTATTAACTTCTTGCCTTCAACCACAACTTCGTACCAGGAGGGAGCATCAAAACAGGCAGAGGATTTTCCCTGAGGAGCTTTTTTATTTTTTTCCAGGGGTTTTAGTTCGGCCGCAATATTTAATTTCTGCAAACCTGAAACCAGCCCTCGACTGACCTGTTTATAACTTTCTACAACTGATCCCGATAAAATATCCAGTGATTCATTGATATTAATACTATAAGTTAATTCTCTATCATGCAAAATAGCTCTTCCTCCGGTCAGGCGCCTGACAATATCTACTCCCATTTCTTCACATTTTTCTATATCGATTTCTTCCTGTAATTTTTGAAAATAACCAAGACTCAGAGCTGGAGGCTGCCAGGTGTAAAATCTCAGAGTAGGGGGTACTTTCCCCTCGCGATGGGCAATCATAATGGCTTCATCTACTGCCATATTGTAAAAACCATCGGAAGTTTCCGTAATTATTTTACGCCAATTTCCCATATATTTACCCTCCCATTTTACGTAAATATTATAACATAGCATTAATAGCTATACCAGAAGGCCGGTGCATCTAAAATTAGGTTCATCTCCAAAACAGCTGGTGAAATCGCTACATATTGTATAATAAAGAGACTAAAACCAGATTCAACCAGCTGTTCTGGAAAAGTTCCTTAAAATTTATATTCAAATAAGTTCAACTGGTTGTTCTGAAGAAAAATCTACTTTGCAAACTGGGCAAAATCAGGTATAATTGAAATGTAAGAATAGCTTTGTTTATAAATTTCCCTTGAGGGGGTGACAGGAAATGATCTCCGAAAATAAAAAGCTGGTGGCTGAAGTTAAACCTGAGGGGGATGGAGCCCAGGTTAAAAGATTATTCCCCACTTCTGACTTTTCTCATCTGGATCCCTTTGTCCTGCTTGATGAATTTAGTGTCGAAGCTCCCAACAAGTTTTCGGAACATGAGCACCGGGGTTTTGAAGCAGTGACTTATATGCTTTCCGGCTCTTTTGTACATGAAGATAATTTAGGAAATAATTCTAAAGTTAAAGCCGGAGGACTGCAGAGTTTTAATGCTGGCAAAAGTCTCATACACTCTGAGGCTCCGGGAGAGCAGGAAGGTCACAGCCATGGTATTCAGCTTTGGGTGAATCTTCCCCGCCAGGAAAAACAGTCTGAGCCCAGTTATCAGAAGTTTTCGGCGGAAGAGATTCCTGAACAGGAAAATGATAATCTTAAAATTCGAACTGTGGCCGGACCCGGTTCGCATCTTCAGCTGCATGCAGATATAATTTTTCAGGATGTAATTATGAAAAAGGGGGCGAATTATAATATTCAGCTGGCTCCCGAAAATCAGGCAATTATTTATGTTATAGAAGGCGAAATTAATTCCGGAGAAAGTTTGCAGGCAGGTGAAGGTTATCTTCTGGCACCAGAAACAGAACTGGAAGTAGAAGGAGTTAGCAGCAAATCGCAATTTATCTTTCTGGTCGGTGAACCTCTGGATCAGGATATAGAAATACAGGGTAGTTTTGTAAAATGATATATTTATTGTTTGGCTGTTAAAATTTAAATTTCTTTGGTTTTCCAGGTTCCCCGCCGGAACCACAAAAACAGTGTGAGGAAACCAAGTAATTTTGCGGCAAATATCCCCCACCATATTCCTTCACTGCCCCAATCAAAAGTATAGGCCAGCAGATAGGAAAAGGGGATCTGGAAACCCCATAAAGATAAAAGACGGAAAAATGTTTGCTGAACTGTTTTTCCGGCTCCATTTAAAGCTCCACTTAAGACTATTTGGGCTCCTAAGAAAGTATAGGCAAATCCCAGTATGCTTAAAATATCTGTGCCTATTTCAATAACTGCGAAATCATCGGTAAAAACACCCATTATATAGGGGGAAGCAATGAGAAGAATAAATGCCAGTACAAGCAAAAAGCCGCTGGATATTCCCGTGCCCAGCCAGGAAACTTTTCCAGCTTCTTCAGGCTGGTCGGCTCCCAGGTGCTGGCCTACCATGATACCTGTGGCCCGGCCTATACCAAAAGCCGGCATTCTAATCATAGAAGTTACGCGGTTAGCTATACCCCAGGCAGCTACAGTGACTGTTCCGAACCCAGCAACAATAGAAGTCATGACCGTAATGGCGATAGCCAGTCCGGAGTCTCCCAGAGCTGCGGGCAGCCCTATGCGGAATATTTTTTTGATCATAGATAGATCAGGTACCAGGTGAAAAGGTTTTAATTTTAAATCTGTTTGTCCACCGAACATGATTTTTATACCTATTATGGCTGCCACCAGACGGGAAAGAACAGTTGCTAATGCTGCTCCTCCAATTCCCATTTCCGGAAAAAAAGACCAGCCAAAAATGAGAAAAGGGTCGAGAACAATATTGGCCAACACTGAAACTATTTTAATTTTCATGGGTGTTATGGTGTCACCAATGCCCTCAAGTGCTGAAGAAAAAACAAAATATATAAAAATTATGGGTATTCCGGAAACAAAAATCAAAAAATATTCCTCTGCTAGAGGCAAAACTTCAGGTTCGGCTCCAATTAACAACAGCATTTCCTCGCTAAAAAGACGGCCAGGAATAACAAAAATTAGCGAAACCAGAACAGCAAATATAAGTATCTGGCCGGCAGCCTTGCTGGCCTGGTTATGTTTTTCGGCTCCAGTGTACTGTGATACCAGGGCAACTCCGGCTATGGAAAAACCTGCCCCCATAGAAAAAACGATAAACAAAAGTGGAAAAGACAGAGTGATAGCTGCCAGGTGTTCTGCCCCTAAAATTCCCACCCAAAAAGTGTCGGCAAGCTGATACATTAAATGCATTCCCTGCCCCACAATTATAGGCCAGGAGAGTTTGATCATGGTGGGTAGAATCGGCTGGTCTATAATATTTTCTCTTTGGTCAGCCTCTGTTTTCATAATTTATCACCACTATCCTAACAAAGTATATCAAGAATTATTTTGTTCCGCAAATATTTTTCCCGGTGAAGGAAAATATTTATATTTCCAGAATATTAATAAAATACAGGAGGTGTTTAATTTATGACCAAAGTATTTGATCCGGAAAAAAGTGATAAGTTGATCTCTGAGGAGAGACAGAAATGGCTGCCCCCTAAAAAAATTCTCGACGCCTGTGGTTTAAAAGAAGGAGATCGTTTTTTTGATGTAGGCTGTGGAAATGGTCATTTTACTCTACCTGCTGCAGAATTAGTGGGTTCTGAGGGTGAGGTTCATGGTTTTGATATTTCCACCGAGATGCTGGAAGAATTATCACAGCGGCGAACCGAGCTTGATATTCCTAATATCTTTTTGCATCAGGTTGATGAAAAAGGTTTTGCAGCTAATAAAATGCCCGGGTTAACCAACAGAGCTGATATGCTTTTCTTTGCCAATATTTTACATGAAGTTGATAAGCCCCGGGAATTTTTGAGTTCTTATTTAAGATTTGTAAATTCTGATACCGGAAGAGTAGTAGTTATAGATTGGCGTAATAAAGAGATGGAAGCAGGACCTGATAAAAGTGAACGACTTAATACAGGAGAAGTTCAAAACATATTAAAAGAAAAAGAGCTGGATATAATATACAGCAGAATTCTCAATAAAAGGTATTATATGTTTGTGGCTGTTAAATAACTTTTATAATAGTACCTCCCCTGGATATATTTTATATATGACAGCGGATAAAGTTTAAATTTCACAAATTAAGTATTGACTAATTTTTACCAATATATTATAATAATTCTAATCTTTGTACAGGAGGGGAGGTAAATTTACATGGATTATGTTAAGATCAGCGAGCAGGGGGAGATTGAGTTTCCTGAAGAACTGCTTGCACAGGCCGGCATGGAACCAGGAGATGAAGTCATTATCAGCGAGAATAAAAAAGGTTTTTCGGTCAATGCCAAAAATTAATTTATGGTTTTGGTGGACCATTTGGTGAGTCATATCATTGAGTTCAGCTAATATGACCCTATTTAGACATCATAATTACTTAATTTTCCTGGCAGTGCTCTGGATATATTACTGCTGCACTGCTGGGTAAGTTTTATCTGTTATTATCTACGAATTTATCTGATAATTAAGAAAATACTGGCCGGCAGTTTTTAGAGGGGTAGTGTTTATGCGTAAGATAACAGTAATTTTTATTATTTTATTTTTATTGCTGGGAGGGATAATTGGTTGGTTTACCTGGGATCATAGTATTCGTGATGATATAACAGTATTTGTAATTGATTCAGGCTTCACCCCTCAATTCCAGCCAGCTATTAGGGGGGGATCTCCCGGTCCCGTTCCCGGCCATGGTCAGCTCACAAGTGACATAATTTCCAGCAGAGCTGTTAGATCTGTAGAGGTTAGAGAACTGGAATTAACAGGGGATGGGGAAGCCAGACGCCAAAATTTTTTGCAGCATCTGGAGTATATTAAAGACTATGCCGCTGTTCATTCCGATAATAAGGTTATAGTCAATATAAGTCTGGCTTTTCAGGATTTTAAATCCCATGAGCAGGCTATTATAGAAAGATTGACCCAGGAAGGAGCACTGATAGTAGCAGCGGCCGGTAATAGCGGAGATGAGTCGAAATTTTATCCAGCAAGTTATAGTGGTGTTTTTACTATAACCGGTGCCAACAGCAGGGGAAGGCTTACATATGCTACTTACGGGGAAAATATAGATCTAGCTACCTCGGGTCATGTAAGTCGATTTTTGCCTCGAAATGTGGGCATGTTTTCCCTGACCAGATATGAGATGCAGGGTACATCATTTGCTGCTCCCCGGATTAGTGGAGAGCTGGCAAGATTAGCTGCAGTGGCCGAGGAAGACTATTCTTTACAGGAACTTGCCGAGCTCAGTCAACAAACTGCTGGCACCATAGATGATAACCTATTTGAAGAAGGAAAGTTAGGTGCAGGTCTTTTCCAGGCCAGTGAGCTGGAAAAATTAATAGCCCCCCAAGTTTACTGGCGGCGCCTGTCATTTTATGGTTTTTTCATTTTAATATTTCCCACACTTTATTTTTTGATCAATGATGTTAAATATTTTTGGCAGTTAAAGAAGATAAATAAAGTTGCAACTGAAGCGGAATTAATAAACATGCTGGAAGATGGTCGGGTGCAAATATGGGAAAAAATAAAAAAAGAGATTGAAGAGTCTTCCCGATTTTCCCGGGAAAAATTTAGTAAATATTTGCTTTTTGCAAAAGTTAGTAAAGATAAAAAACAGGAATATTTAGCCCGACTTTCCTCCCGGGAAATTTATAGTTATGTGGTGGAAAAGCTGGCTGAAGAGAGAACAGACCCGGAAAAACTGGCCAGGCGTTTAAGCAGATTTAGCAGAGAAAAATCGGTAGATCTCTGTTATTCTGTAAACTGGCAAAAGCTGCCCCAAATTGAAAATAAAGAGAAAGAGCTGAGATTTATTCTGTCACTGATGCGCGAATTAGACCTGCAGGATAAACTGGTAAAGGCTGCAGCATCTACCCTGAAATATGCTGAAG
>CAYOFJ010000021.1:0-15476 GCA_964403065.1 uncultured Halanaerobiaceae bacterium
AAGAATTTGGAGAAGATAATCCACCTAATTCCAGTTTGCAGCATCTATCAGTTTCTAACATAATTCCATAACCAGCAGTATTAAGAAAAAAAGGTACAGGTTTATAGGTAGAACCAGGATAAGCTCCATTTTCAACACAAAGTTCTATACTTTTGTTTTTGTGATTTAAATCCTCAAACCTTTCCCCTAAACCATATATATTATCCTCTTCCTGCAATTGCCAGTGGCTTTTTATAGATTTAATCTCCCCCGTTATATTTGAGAATTCTACATCAAAAATACCAGGAGAGATGTTTTTGATCTTTATCACAAAAGTATTCTCACTTTCTATGCTTTGCACAGATAATTTCAAGCAATCTTCCTCAATCCTTTTACTTTGAACAACTTTAAAATTACTCAATTTATTATTTTTTTTCTGGTTATACATAACGAAATTTTTCTCTGAAAAAGAATTTTGCGTTATTAAATTTTCTTCAGCGTAAAATTTAAACTTTATCGGGTCTTTTTCTATTATGATTGAAATATCCCCTGTAGTAATTTCAACTTTCTCTTCAAGGTTATTAGTTTTCATTACCTAAAGCCTCCATTGTATAGTTAACACCCTGGTATAAAGATCATATATTTTGAATAGTCCCCTCCAAAGCTATGTATTATATCTAATTTTAAGGCAGATAATCTTCAGCCCATTCTATATCCAGTTCGAGAAGCTTTTGTCGGGTAGGAATACCATCTTCCGTCCAGTTCATAAGTTTATAATACAGTTTTTTAGCTTCTTCTAATTCATTTTTATCAACCGTGCTGCCATCTTCTCCAATAGGAGTCTCAAATATCTTTTCTGGCAAATCGTCCTCGGCTTCAGTCAAACCTTCTCTTATATTATATATTCGGGCCAGGTTAATACTTCTTTCACCAACTTTTTTTAATTCTACAGTATTGCTATTCCAACCTGTAACAGCATTAATCATATCAGCCTGCTGTTTAAAAGAGTAGGGCATGAAAAGACATAAATGTAATGAATTTATTAAACTGCTCCAAATATTTCTCTCAGCAAAAAGACGAACCTTTTTGCTATTGAGGGTTTTCATAGGTACACCTTCAAGTATACCCACACTTTTAATCTCTTCGACTCCAAAATTTCCAGGGGTATAAAACTCATCAAAAATATTGTGATTATGATCAGCACCAGTAGGTGAAACAGCATATCCCAAAGCCATCCCCTGTTTTATTCTAGGGTCATGATAAGGGATAGTCTGGCCTTTCACTTCAACCAACAGCTTTTCTGCCTCCGGCCCCCATTTTTCAGCAACCCGACTTAAACCTGAAGCTAATTTGCCTCCAAAATCACGATTTTCTACAATCTGTTGCAGGAGATCAAGCATTGCTTTTTGATTACCGAAGTTTAATTTCAGTCCACCTGTTTCACTTTCAGATATTATATCATTTTCAAAACAATCCATAACAAAAGCAATAGCTCCACCAGCGGTAATTGTATCAAGACCATATGCATTACAAATTTCATGTGCTTTGGCTATTGCTTTCAAATCGCTAACACCACACATAGACCCAAAAGAGGCGATAGTTTCATATTCAGGCCCACCATACTTTTCGTCCACTTCATAAGGTTCATCAACATTTACGACCTGTTTGCATCTAACTGGACAGGCATAACAGGTATCACGGCCGGTTAATATAGTGGAATGCATCTTTTCCCCTGAAATCTCATCTGCATCTTCAAAACTTCCTTCAGCAAAGTTTCTAGTAGGAAGCGAATCAATATCATTTTGTGATAGCACATTCCCTGGAGTCCCCATCTCTTTAGCCCAACCACATAAATCATCTACATTATTATTAAGCCAGGAAGCAATTTCTTGCACTTTTTCTCCATCACTTAAATTTACCTTATTGGTGCCCTTTACAGCTATTCCTTTTAAATTTTTAGATCCCATAACTGCACCCAGACCATTACGACCATAAACATGGGACAGATCATTAACTATACAGGCGAAATTAACCAAGTTTTCACCTGCAGGACCAATTAAAGCTGTTCTGATTCCCTTTTCATCCAGTTCATTCTTTATTTTCTCTTCAGCCTCTCCAATTTTTTTTCCCTGCAGATGACTTGCATCTCTTATCTCTATTTCTGTATCATTAATCCATAAATAAACAGGTTTGGAAGCACTCCCGATGAAAATCACGGCATCAAAGCCTGCTTTTTTCAGAGCAGCCCCAAAAAAACCCCCAGCCTCAGCTTCTCCAAAATATCCTGTTACAGGAGATTTAGCTCCAACACTATTGCGACCGCTGCCAGGTAGAGGAGTACCAGTTAAAACTCCTGAAGTAAATATCAGCAAATTTTCTTCCCCAAGCGGGTCAATGTTAGATTCAGTCTCCTCAAGTAGATAATGAGCGATTAAATTCCTGCCACCAAAATATTTACGATAAAATTTTTCTGGTTTTTCTTCAACATTACATGATTTATCAGACAAATCAACCCTTAAAATTTTTCCCTGATATCCCCCAGACATGCCTTAACCTCCTTCAAAAGTCAATTATGACTCATTTATTAATTAATGTAAATAATTAATTGTAAAATCAATAATAAATTTTTCTATGTTGTTTTTAGTATAATCAAATAATAAAGTTTTTTCAAGAACAAAAATACATGAAATTTAAGCTGAAAAATATAAGTATTTTGTGCAATGTAAACAAATAACTCCCGAGATTTTTAAATCTCGGGAGTTATTTTTCGCGCTTTCTGTCTAGAATTTTTATCGAAAATATTTATGGAGTCATATTTATTTCATAAGAATAAATGCCCCAGCCCGCATATCCTCCTATATGAGATATGATATCATAATTTCCAGCATATTCTTCAGCATCTGGAGAACTTTCAAATAATACCTGTCCCGCTACTTCTACAGGTTTAATATGCCAGTTATGTGTAGGATCTGGCACTTCTCCATCTGTATAATTTAAGTAATCCGCAATTGCATCTCGCATGTTTTTTTCTGTGGCCATAAGTTTATTTTCTTCAATAACATTGGGAAAATCTCCTCCTCCTCCGGCACGAAAATTATTCGTGGCTATAATAATCTCTTCTATTTCTGCCAAAGGCTCTCCCTCATATTCTGCATTTTTAATTCTGTTTCCAACCGGCTCGGTAACATCGATTTCATATACTAAACCACCGGCGAATTGATCAAAATCATAATCCATATATTCATCATCAATCAGAAACTGATCATCAGTTTCTTCAGGGTCAATTTGATTGAAGTTATCAGTGGCTGCCTCCATCCATTCAAGTAGCTCAGCCCCACTCATCTTTTTATAAGCCAATTTATCTTCAAAGAAATAAAGTGATGCTAGGTCCTCTTCTGTTATAGAGTCTTTGTCAATATCAATAAAGAAGTCAGGGCCACCGTCATCTTCTCTGCCGGCCTTCTGAGGCGCTACTTGTGAAACCAAAGGCAAATCGGTATATTCAGTGTCTGCGAGATAATCCTCGGCGAAATGCAGTTGGGCTTCATGAACTAATTGAATCGCGTTGGTGTCCATAACTCGAGCAAAATAAGAAGTTATTCTGTCTTCAAGAGGAGCTACCTCTTCAGCCTGAATTCCAGGATTAGCGACTACTGCAAGAGCCATAACCAAAACCAACATTACAGATAATTTTTTCATTTCAATACCCCCTAAGTTTTATTATGAGTATGTTAAAATACTAATTGAAAATAACTAATTAAAAATCCAAAGTCTAACATTACTTTACTTTCAAAATTAGATTTTTAATTCCCAAATTATTTCCATAACTCAGGTTTATATCTTACTCCTTCAGGTGAAACCTCTAACTCAAGTAAATTAGGAATAAATACAGGCTCCAAATTAACTTTATCTCCTCCTGGTCCAATCGATACATTAAAATAGTTAAAGACTTCAACAGCACGCCTTAAATACCAGGTTTCCTCTGCATCATGAGGATATCTGAGGGGTGCACCCCAGCCTCCATCACCTATATAAAGAACACCTTCTTCATAATTAGTCAAATTCTCTCGCCCCAGTGTATCTATTTTTTCATCCCAAAATTTTGGATACAATTCAGATTCGACAGTTTCATTTAAAATATTTCTTTTGGTGAAGTTTTCTGACTGTTTTTGGTAGAGAGCAATGTGATAAACCATTTCCCTAAAGGCATTATCCAGAGTATCAAGATCATCTACAATCTCTGGGTCCTCTTCGGCTGCGGCTTGTTCCCAGTCACCAGCACTTAATTTTTGCAGCAATGGATTGCCCCAGGGAGTATAATCTTTCTCAACATCAAAATTTTCTTCAGCTTTTTCCATAGCATAATTAACATCATAGCGAACCTGATCTGTAATCTCACTTATTGTAATAGGTTCAGATAATTTGAAAGTATGATCATGGGCCTCAAATACTACATCAACATCATACTCTTCAAATAACGGCACCCAATACTCTCTTATCCGCCTAAAATTAATCTGGTAAAAATCTCTTCTGCTAGGCCATGCAGCTAAATGATATTGGACCAAAATTGTTTCATATTCATTATAGTTATTTTTTAGTGTTTCTTCCAGCCAATCTTCCTGCTCTTCTATTCTTGTGGTATGAGCACTATCAAGTGTAATGAGCAAAACATCTTCATTCAATTCCAGGCTATAATATTTCTCATTTCCCGGCAGGTTAAAATAATTGTAATAAAATTTTGCATCTTCTTTTTCTCCATAATATCCTCCCATTACTTCGTGGTTTCCTATAGCTGGTACTATGGGAATCCTCCTATTATCTTCAGTTATCATTAATTCATCCCAATCTTCTAACCACCAGTTCCAGTGAGAATCTGAATCAGGATTGTCAATCAAATCACCGCCAAATACAACAAAATCTGGATTTTCGCGGGCCACCATAGAGTTAATCTTTCTTCTCATTTTTCGCCTCTCCTGTCTTGGTTCACTCTCATCTGTTCTTGAGTCAGCTCCTACAACAAAATTAAGTTCTCCCGATTCAGGCAGTGTCGAAAACATAAATTCGTCTACAATATCATCTTCATACTTAATTTGCGCCAGATAATCACTATCCGGATTTAAATTTTCGATTTTCACAGAATAAATCCAGTTGTCTGTGTTAAAGACCTGAGAATCAATTGTATAACTTTCAGGTTCGTGGTCATTAATCTTTTCCCATTCTCCGTCATATTTCCCATAATATACGAGATTATAAGCCTCAGTCTCTTTTGGGACTACCCAGGTTATTGTCTGTGTGGTTTGCGGACTATCTTCCCAGGTCAAATTAACGAATGGATCATCTAAGTCAGCCGAGGAAGCTAAAGTTAACCCAGAAAAAACTAAAATAAACATGGTGAAAACCATCATAATAAAAGCTTGCTTCTTTTTTGGCATAATCTCGCCCCCAATATTTAATTAATTTAATTAAATAACCATCAAAAAAAATAATTTATTATAAACATGTTTCCGAAAAAACAAAATATAATAGAAAGGAAAAAATATAAAATATTATTATTAATATTTTAAAATTTAAGTTTATTAAGTAAGCTGACACAAAATTCAAATAATAGCTATCAACGCAGATTTTTGAGTTATATAAAAATTGCATCTTTGGTATAATATTAACAAAAAAAACATTTATAATCAATATACATTTTCCATCAATCCCCGCTATTTAAAATGTTCTTTTTTGTGCAAAAGCAATAAAAACAAATCTTCTAAATCAATTTTTTTACAAAATTGACTTATTTCAGTATTTTTTTATTACTTTGAATTTAAAATTCGTAATCTGCTTTAAATAAAGCTATATATGATAATCTCTCTGATTTGCATTTCAAATCTTTTACTATTATTATAATAACTTAATGTATGACTCAGGAAAAACATAAAATTTTAGCAGGAGTGATGATAATTAATAGAAAAAAACAGAAATATCTCACAACAATGAAGATAATTGATCAGGGATACTACTATAATGAATTTGATAATAAAGTAATAATAGCTGATCAAGTTAATTATGCGGTGAAAAATTCACGTCTGTAGTCTACCCGGGGATTGAAAGAAGTAGTTGATAAAATATCTGACAAACACAATCACCGAAATAATCAATAAAATAAAACAATTATTGAAATAAAAAATGAAAGTTTTTTGCAGGCAGCAGAAAGATCTTCAAAACAAAATTATCAGAATCCGGCCTGTCTTATACTTTTCTTCGGCCAAAAATCCTGGAGACGGGTTCCTTTAAAGGAATGAAGCTCAGGAAGAAAGTTTTGTCAGATCTTCGGCTCTCTCCCTGCATAAAAAACATGAAAGAAATGTACAAAGCCAATAAAACCTATGGCTCCAGCCCTTATCTCAATTATATGATTTATTCTCCTTACGTTCCCTTATTCAGAAGGGACAGGGGGTGATTTTTGGATTCTCCATATATAATGTTTTTATAACTGCTTCGGCTGTAAATGTTGGTGCTGTAAGAACCAACGAACCCGAAAATATAAATAAAATTGCGCAAACTATGAAACAAAGGATAGAAAAATTTTGGCACTGGCTAAAATTTAAGAAGTTGATGCATTGATTTTGGGGGCTTTTGGCTGTAGAGTATTCAAAAATAACCCTCATAAGGTGACAGAATACTTCAGTAACTATTTACACCAGGACCCCAGTTATACATGTGCCTTTGAAAAAGTAATTTTGCAGTACTGGATAGTTCAATCCACACAGAAACCTTCAAAACCTTTAAAAACAAACTGCAAAAATAATTATCAGATATTTTTATTCTCAATTTTATGCCATCAATGCCAGAAATTCTTCTGTCAGTTCCGGGTCAAATTGAGATCCTGCACAATTTTTTATCTCTTCTAGAGCCTTCTCATGGGAAATAGCCTCACTGTAAGGTCTATCACTGGTCATCACTTCATAAGCATCGACGAGGGTAATTATTCTTGCCAGCAGGGGGATCTCCTCTCCCTGCAGTCCCCGGGGGTAACCCCAACCATCCCAGCGTTCATGATGTGCCAGAACCTCTTCAGCTATAACTGCAAATTCCTCAGAAGCTGAAATAATTTTGAAACCTCTTTCCGGATGTTTTTCAATTTCCGCCCACTCTTCTTCATTCAGATAATCCGGTTTTGACAAAATCCCTTTTGCGATAGCACTTTTGCCAATATCATGGAACTCAGCCAGCATTTCTAATTTTTCAAGATCTGTCTCTTTAAGGCCAATTTTTTCTCCCAGCTCCCGGGCAAGTTTTTTCATCCTCATGATATGCCTTTCATCTTCACCGCTTTTACCTGCCAGAATATCCTGTAAACTTTTTACCACTTTGGCTTTTTTGCTGCGGCTGTATTCTAATTTGTCCCGATGCATTTTATTATCTGCTTCTTTAAGAACAGCCTCAATATTTTGTTCAGTGCGGTTTTTGGTAGCAAGTCCGATGCCCAAAAAGACCGGAAACTTATCCTGACTGAAATTTTCACAGTGACTTTTTATTCTCTGAGATATTTTTCGGGCTTTGTTGTTATCAGTTTGCGGCAGCAAAATAGCAAATTCATCTACGCCATACCTGGCCAAAATATCCTCCTCTCTCGTTACCCTGCGCAAAATGTTAGCTGCTTTTACAATTAATTCATCTCCTTTTTTATGTCCCAAACTATCATTAACTATCTTCAGACCATTAATGTCAGCAATTATTATGCTGAGGGGAAGCTGCCGGGCAGTATCCAGCCTTTTCAATTCTTCCACGAAAAATCTGCGGTTATATAATTCTGTAAGGTCATCATGAAACGTCTTGTATCTGAGATCTTTTTCCGCCTGTTTTCTTTCTGAAATATCCTGCACAAAAGCAAATTCATATTCTTTGTTTTTATACTCAAGATATCGGCTTGTCACTTCTGCAGGAAATTTTTCACCATTTTGGGTTATAAGCTCTGTTTCCATTTTGTCATATTTTTTTCCTTTAATTCTCTCCCACTCTTCATGATGTTCTTCAGCTGAAAAATTGGGGTCAATGTCAGCTACCCGTTTTCCCACCAATTCTTCCCGCGAATAATTTAACATTTCACAGGCCCTATCATTCACATATTCAAAAACACCTTCAGGTGTGATCCAAAAAACACCCACTGGTGCCTTATTTACAGAGAATTGAGTAAATTTAAGCTTCTCTTCTATTCTTCTTCTATCAGTAATATCTCTTGCAAATTCGACAATTCCTGAAACTTCACCATTTACACCGGAACTAATAGGATAGCTGAATACTTCCAAATAATTTACTTCAGAGTCTGACAGCCCGGGTACTATCTCATTTTCCACTTCTCCGGAATCCAGGCTTCTCAAAGAAGGACAGCTTTCACAGGGATCTTCAGCATTATGAAAAGCTTCAAAGCATTTTTTCCCTTCTAAAGGTGTATTTTCTGAGTACCACTCCTTCATTTTAATATTAGTATATCTGATTGTTAAGTCTTTATCCAGTACACTTATACCCTCCTGAATACTTTCTAAAATGCTATTGAGTAAAGAATTTTTATTTTCCAGCTTTTTGCGAGAATTAATTCTATTAAGGGCAGCAGAAGCATGAGAGCACAAAAGCTCTGCTAATTCCAGGTCTTCCCGGGAAAAAGCAGCTTGTTCATCTGATATAGCCTGGAAAACCCCAAATTCACCTACGGGAATACTGAGTCCGGATTTAAAATCATCCCTCACCGGAACAGCTTCATGGTTGTTTTCTATATTGTTTACTAAAAAGCTCCTCCTCTCGCGATAGGTTTTACCTGCTATACCTTCAGTGATGGGTTTTTTCTCGTCTTGAACATCAGAAGAAGCCGCCCGGGGAACCAGCATCTCATCCTCTACCAGTGCAATATTACAGAAGTTAAAATTTAATAGTTCTTCTGCAGTTTCTATTATTTTATCACAAACCTCTTTTTCCCCATGAGTATTTTCCAATTTCAGAGCTAAATCATGTAAATGTTTTATTTTTTTAGTATAAACTTCATTCTCACTGCTCATTTTTTGCCCCCCAACCCGACAGGTTTAAATTTAATATTGAAAAATTTTCTTTTGTTATTATTTATCAGGAATAAAGGATTGTACTGCGAAAAGTCATTTTGCCGGCAATATTATTGGCAGGATACATAATTATGATAGGGATTATAATTTAGAATTTTTGCTGAAATCGATTTTATGCAGCGCAGCTATAATAAAGCTAATTTACAAATATATCTGATCACTCTCCTACCGGTATTAACAATAAAGGAGCTCCCGTTTCAGTTCCAATTATGTCGTTTACCTCCTCATCTTCAAAAGCCCCGATAAGAACTGATTTGAGCCCCTTTTCCTCTGCCATTAAAGTTATATTCTGACCCGCGTGGCCTGCTTCAATCTGCACATAGCGGATTCCTCTTTCACCATATCTTGCAGTTGTTTGCTCATAATTAGCTGCCACAATTAACACCGCCGGCGCCTCAGTAATAGCTCTCTGCCCCAGGGCAGCCCGTCCCAATTCCCTGACTTTCTCACCTTCTCTCTTCAATTCCAATTCGTGTTCTTCTATATTATATCTGTATATCCCCGGTGTTAAACCTTCCACATTCTCTGCCAGCAGGTATAATTCCAGAGGATTGGTAGCACCTGCGGATGGGGAAGTACGGGTGGGGCCACTAACACCATCGACACTAATTCCCTCACCAGCCCAGAGAAGATGGGCAATATTTTTCTGTGATAACATTTTTCCCGCAAAATCTCGTTCGGACTGCCGCTGGTAAATCACTTCTGCAATTCCTTTTTCCCGCTCTATATCGGGAAGACTCGAATTAGGGTCCTGAGCCTCACTATTTATTTCCCCAATACCATAATAAATAACCCCGAAAAAGAGAAGCAATGAAACAAATATCAATATCTTTACCTTTAAATTTTTAAAGTTAAATTTCACAGTGTTCCCCCCTCCAGGAGTCACAGTTATTATTTGCTCTCCATCTGCTCACAATTTTGAGTTTTTAGCGAATAGCTGGGATTTCAATAGTTTTTACATCCAGATAAATTAATAGCCAGCTGCCGAACTTTAAAACAGCCAGCAGCAGCATAGTATATATCAGTCCTAATATGGGAAATAGAATTATTCCCACAAACATTCCGGCCAGCCAGCCCCCAATGAGATCAGCAGTATACAATCTGCCGGCAGTTGAGCCAGCCTGCTGTTGAAATTTGTGCGGCAGAAGATTGGCTGCCAGGGGAAATTGCGCTCCAACCATACCACCTGAAACCACCGCAAAAGCCACACAAAAAATGGCCCCAAATATCGAAGCTGCTGGCAGAAACATAATTTCTCTCAACAGTGTAATAAAAAGAGGAAAAACTAACAGCAGAGCAAATACTGAAAATTCCAGCTGTAAAAAAGGCTTTAAAAGCTTGTTTTTCTGAGCAATAATTTTTCGATAACTTATCCGCCCACCGAAAAACATACCTCCCATGAAGGCAGCAATAAATAAACCATTTAACTGATAGATATGGCCAAAAAGACTCTGGAAAGCAAAGATAGTGAAAAGGTCAAAAGACATGGCTGCTCCACCACTTGTGGATATAGCAAATGTAATTCTATTGCCGGAGCTATTTTCTGATTGCCATAATAAGCGCCAGCTCAGAAAAGCCAGAATTAAAGACCCTATCAAAAGTACATATCTTAAATTCTCAGCCAGTCCATAGAGAAAACTGAGCGCTTCTGGAGCAAATGCCTGTCCCCAATTTAACAAACCATAAAGGAAACCAGCCGGAACAAAATCCTGATTTATAGGTGCAGGATTATCATATAAACGAGAATTAAATTCTTCCAGCCTATATTCATCCAGTCTAAACTGCAGATAAGCCGAGTCAAACATCCCTCCGTAAAGATCTCGCTCTTTCAGCCTATCTGCTATCTTCCCGGGAGTTAAGTTTATCTCATGCTGAGAAGCCAGAATAATATTTTGATCACCTGGAATAAGTTTTGTTTCTGCAAAAACTTGCCCGGCAGTATGGTAAAGTGAACTGTTAAGTAGTTCCAGCTCATTGCCCAAATATGTCATAGATCCCGCCAGGGTAAAGGCCAGCATACCCTGCTCATCCAGCCTCTCATCTGCCAGTTGAAAAAATTCCCGGGTAAAAAATCGGTTTGTCTGGAGGGTTTCGGTATCAATTTCACCTAACATTATCAGATCATATTTTTCCTCAGTTTGATTAAGATATAGCCTGCCATCTCTGTTTATCATTTCTGTGCGTTCATCGTCAAATTCCTGCTGAATTATATCAGACTCTAAGTTTTCTGCTATCTTCAGCAGCTCAGGGTCCAGCTCTGCAAAAACCAGATTTTCCAGGGGATGATCCAGCAAAAAATAAATTAAACCACCCATTCCTCCTCCAACCAGAAGGATATCTTCCGGACTGGAATGGGCCCCAGCCGCCAGATAAGCATAATCCTGAAGTCTGGCCGTATCCGGGTGGGGCAGTGACATGATAGGTCTTCCGTCATAAAAAATATTTTTTTCCTGCTGGCGGGTAACGGTCACAATATTTCCATAGGGAGAATTGCGATAATCAATTATTTCTCCCTCGGGCCATAAACCGGACACAGACACTCTGTGTAGATTGGAAGTTATTGTGGGGAAAAAGACCAGAAAAAATAATAATACAAATACCAGCAGAAAAATCTTATTCCTCCCTATTTTTCTATCAAAAAACACCAATCCCAGCCATAAACCCAGGGGCAGATGTAGAAGCAAAAGCCCCATTGATATCTGGACAGTATTCAGCGCAGGTGCCAGCAAAAAAACAAAAATCAAGCCCCCGGCTATAGTGCCAATGATCTCAATTATATATGCTCTGCTAACCGGCAGCTCATCTGCCTGCTGCTGAAAAATTTGAGCAGCCAGGGGAAATAACGCTCCATGAACAATTCCCGTCACACCAACTGTTAAAATAGAGGTAAAAACCATCTGAGACAGAGACATAGCTTCTCCGGGAACTAAACCAGGCATACCCTGGCCTAAAAATCTGGCCAAAAATACTGCCCCCACTAGAACCAGAGGATAAACAGAAAAAATAATCAAAAAAATTTTTTTAAAGTTGATTTTCCCCCTTAAGACAGTAAGTTTACCTCCCAGCCAGGAACCTGCTCCTTCAAATAAGAGCCAGCTGGCAATAACCAGACTTAATGACAGTTCATTTCCCAAAAAAATCACCATCAGAACTCTAATTAACATCAATTGCCCTATTATACCGCCAACTCCTATTAAGATAACAGCAGCCGGCAGGCAATTTTTGCGATTTAAAATCTTTTTTATCATCTCCATACACCGGCGATGCTGCTGCCACAGTAACCGCACCTACCATCTTCCATGTTAATATTATTGACTGTAAAATGAAATCTATCAATTATCTTTTCTCCACATTCTGGACAAAAAGTGGAATTGGCCTCATGACCGGGAACATTACCTATAGACACATGATTCAGCCCTTCTTCTCTGGCAATCCTGCGACAGTTTTCCAATGTTTCCACAGGTGTGGAAGAAAGATCCGTCATTTTATAGGAAGGTGAAAAACGACTGAAATGCAGGGGAACATCCGGGTTGAGCGCTTCGTTTATCCAGGCAGCCATTTCGCGAATTTTTTTGGGGTCATCATTGTGTTCGGGCAGTACTAAATTCACTATTTCCAGCCAGGCCCCTTCTTTCTCAATAGTTTTGAGGGAATCAAGTACCGGATCACGCCGGGCCTGACAGATTTCTTCATAGAAATCATGAGTAAAAGCTTTCAAATCAACAGTGACCGCATCTATATTTTGCAGCAGATCCTGCAGAGGTTCCTGTCTCAAACCACCGTTGCTGTGGAATATTACATTTAAACCACTATCTTGAGCCAGACTGGCTATATCATACATATATTCATAAAAAACAGTCGGTTCATTATACGTAAAAGATATAGAAGGAGCTCCCTGATTTTCTGCTCTCTGAACCACTTCCTCTGGAGGTAAACTGTGAACTCTTTGAACTTCATCAACATCACGCTGAGAAAGATGCCAGTTATGACAGAATTTGCAGCGGAAATTACAGCTGGCTGTGCCCACACAAAGAATCTGCGAACCGGGGTGAAAATGATGCATCGGCTCCTTTTCAATAGGATCAACATTAACTGCTGAAGGCCGACCATAAACCTGGCTGTACAAAGTTCCATCTTCATTTTTTCTCACCCGACAAAATCCAGTTTTTCCCTCCGGAATTCTACAGCCCCGGAAACAAAGTTCGCACTGAACTTCGTCATCAGCAAGAGTTCTATAATAATAGGCCTCCTGTAAATCCCCATTATTGCCGGCGGCAATAATGCCATCATTTTTATCTTGAGAAGTAAAGCGCCTAATCCCCAATAATCCCGTGCCTGCTGCCGCTGTCGCTGCACAGAGCTTAAGAAAATCTCTTCTTTTCATAGGGATCACCTCTTATTAATCTCCAGCAATTTTAAACCCCTGTTCCTGTATTAATTTTATCACAAATTTAATGTTTATCCCAACAGTTTATTTTAATATCAAACGATATATCTGCAAAATTTCCTTTTTCTCTAATAATGACTTTTCACAACACTTTCTAAAGACTGGCCTGTGATCACGAATTAAAACAAAAATCCCCGATTACAAACCGGGGATGATTGTCAAAAAAGTATACACCAGCTGTAAAACCATTTTGCTATTTATTATAGCCAAAACCAGGGATTTCGAACTTAGCCTCGATTTTATCAACCAGCCAGGTAGAAACTGTCACAATAATAAGGTATATCACAGCCGCTATCATATAAACCCGGAAAAACTGATAATTCCTGCTGGCAATAAATTTCCCCTGGGTCATCAAATCCGGAGCTCCTATTATATAGGCCAGAGAAGTATATTTCAAAATATATATGAATTCATTGGTCCAGGCCGGAATTGACCATCTTATCGCCTGAGGCAGCACGATGTAAAAGATTGTTTTCCACTGACTCATCCCCAGAGAATAAGCTGATTTGAATTGAGCCGTCTCCACGGACTCCAGCGAGCCTCGGGTGTATTCTGCCTGATAGGCGGCACAATTTATGGTGAATCCCAGATATGCTACGGTAGTAGCAGTCAGGTTAATACCGTATGGCGGCAGAGCAAAATAGAGTATGAATAACTGGGCTAGCATGGGAGTACCCCTGATGATTTCAATATAAGCTGTACATAAAAATGATATCAATTTATTGCCATAACTTCTGCCCAGAGCAAGCAGTATTCCCAGAATTGTGCCAAAAAACATAACTACAAAAGTAAGGGTGATGGTGAACCTCAATCCTGACATCAATCTTCCGAAATTATCAATGAATATTTCGATGATTAAAAAATCCGTTAGAAATTCCAGCAACAATCATTCACCACCTTTACCGTACAGTTCATCCAGCTTAAACAGGAATTCTCTAGTGCGTTCCAGTTCGGGGCTATCAAACATTTTTTCCGGATGAGCTTTTTCCACTATAGGGCCTTTTTCCATAAAAATTATTTCATCTGAGACCGAACGGGCAAATCCCATCTCATGGGTTACAACCAGCATGGTCATCCCCTCTTCGGCCAGTTCTTTCATAACTGTCAGAACTTCACCAATAAGCTCCGGATCCAGAGCCGAAGTTGGCTCATCAAATAACATCAATTTAGGTTCCATAGCCAGAGCTCTAGCTATAGCAACTCTCTGTTTCTGCCCGCCAGATAGTTGAGCGGGATAAGAGTCGGCTATCTCTGTCAGATCAACTCTTTTCAGTTCCGACATGGCTCTCTCTTCAGCCTTTTCTTTATCAATTTTTTTTACTTTGGTTAACCCGATCATGACATTTTTTAGAGCTGTTAGATGGTGAAAAAGTCCAAACCCCTGAAATACATATCCTATTTCCTGTCTTATTTCATTGATATTATCACATTTTACTATTTCTGTATCTTCCAGCCAGATTTCTCCCCCATCGGGCATAACCAGCCGATTTATACAGTTTAAAACCGTGCTTTTACCCGTACCGCTGGGCCCTATTATTACCTTTTTATCTCCCGGCTGCAGGGAAAAAGAAATCCCGTCAAGTACCAGATTATCTCCAAAACTTTTTTGTAAATTTTTTATATCGAGCAGTGGCTTTTGAGTCATCAGCTGCTTTCCGCCCCCAATCCGGGTATTTTTAATTTGTTTTCCAGCTTCTTGAGAAGTCTGGTTATACCAAAGGTAAGTACAAAATAGATTGCCGCTATCATTAGAAAAATGGTCAGAGGATCATAATGCACTGCAATTACATACTGTCCCTGGCGTAGAAGCTCAGTTACTCCAATAGCATAAGCTAAAGAGGTGTCTTTTAAAATTATAGCATATTCATTAGCGAATGGGGGTATAAAAACCCTGACAGCCTGCGGTAAAATCACATATAGAAAAGTCTTATATTTGCCCATTCCCAGAG
>CAYOFJ010000022.1:0-15413 GCA_964403065.1 uncultured Halanaerobiaceae bacterium
CCTCTCATTAAAGCGATCCTTCTTTTGCGGCTGCTGGCCATACCTATAACAATCCCCATGAGAACTCGATTATACCAGAGAGCAAAAAGATGCAAATAATTCCCCAAAAATCCCATGCGTGCTCCGGCCCCTATTATGCAAACAACGCCCAATAGTGCGCCCATAATAATGGAAGCTTTCATTCTAAATGAAATAAAACTCATTTTTAATCCCCCTTAAAATCTATATTTAAGGCGGTAATAATTTATTATGATTCCCACCAAAACCACCCCGGCTAACAATGTGCTTAAACCAGCCATATTCAAACCTTCCGCTTCCTGCAGGCGAGCAGCAAAAATTCCTGCTAGTGCCCATAATATTACTAAATTGAAGACAACATCATTTTGATTATATAACATATAAGCTGCAATTAGCAAGACCGCTAAGAGCAAAAAAGCCAGCCAGAATTCATCTGCCAATCCTAATTGCCCCCACTCTATATAAACTGAAAATACTGTAAAATTTGCCACCGTAGCCACTGATATCCAGCCTAGATATATACTGAAAGGCAGAAGATATCGATCAATATTAAAAGGTAAGTTCTTTAAACTGCGATAAAGCCAGATTAAAGAAAATAATATACCTAACATTAAAATTAATGACAGAGAAATTTGATCATAATGCCAGGCAAATATCCACAGACCATTTAATACTGAAGAAATGGTAAAAGGCAGGCCAGTTCTTTCTACAATTTTCACAGGTCTTTCGTGCCCTTTAATTACTCCGATAATAAGATAGATAAGCAATATGCCTAAGGCCAGATAAACAAGCCCCCAAATTGCAAAAGTAAAACCAGCAGGTGTAAAAATATTTTCATAACGTTCAGAAATTACTTCTGTTGAAACATCATTCAAAGGCAGAAAATTAGCCAGAAAATTCATTATAATCATAAAAATATAGGCAGCAGTGATTAAAAAAGTCATCTTTTTAACATTTTTATTTTCGCGGATAATTTTCCTCATGAATTACCCCCCTTTCTGCTCATAATGCCTCTATTAAGTAATTTAGCAATTACAGGTAAATTTCCTTTTTTATGTTTAAAATTATTGAACTTTTTTCCTGCAGGAATAATTATGATACATAAAGAACAAAACAAATAGGACTTATTCATATCAGTTTGTAGAATCTTGCTTTAGATCATCTTCATAATGCATATTATTGAAAGCTATAAGTCTCTGTTAACGGAAAATTCTACCACAGTTACGGATTAGAACCACAAAAAATCTTCAGTTGCAAAATATTTTCCCACAGGAGGAAGAAAGATGGAAGAAATATTAATAGTTTTACTCATATTATTTCTGGCTTTTGGTTTAACAGGAGACGATATACCTCTGGATATTAGTCCCGAAGAAGAACCGGAAATTGAAAGAGAAAATATAACCGGACAGGAGACGGTGGATGTCAGAGAAGAAGGGCATATCTACCGAGAATTTCAGGGCCATATCACAGGTACTTCCTCGGTGGAAGTTGAAAGCAGTTCAGGAGACATTTATGTTAGATTCGCAGACACAATCGCAGGCACAGCTCGGGTAGACATAAGAGCTGCTGAAGGTGATGTATATGTAAGTTTTGAAGATGAAATAACTGGTAATGCCTCAGTCAATATTACCAGCAGTCAGGGGGATGTGACTTTTGTGGGAGAACGCAGTAAAATAGAAGAATTTATTAATAGAAATAATTTAGAAGTGAATGCAGGCGGAAGCATAAACTATAGAACAGGCAGCATAATGGACTTATTATATAATCCGTCACTATTTACAGATAATCTAACAAATATTAATAGTAAATTGGTTTATAATTAATTGTATAGTTTGACTTAAATATTTGATTATTTACTCTTCTCTATAGGAGCTGAATAGGAGGAGGTCGGTAGGTTGGAATCCCAACCTACCGACCTCCTCCTATTCTGTCCCATAGTACAATTGAAATTTTGGCATATTTGTATATAATTTGCGGCACAAATTGTTTAAAAACTACCAGCAAATTTCACATATCCCTCAATCACTTATTTCTTCTATAATAATCAGAAGCTGCTTATTTTTTACATCCTCACTTTCTGAAACCAAAACCTTTTTAACTTCACCAGTTACAGGTGCTATAACTTCTGTCTCCATCTTCATTGCTTCCAGCAGCATAATGGTACTGCCTTCTTCAACTCTGTCACCAGCTTTTACTTTAATGTCGCCAACAGTTCCGGGCATGCTAGCTCCTACCTCCCCGGGTTTGTCCTCATCAGCAGTTCGGGAAGTTCTACCCTCTGAAGCAGTTTCCTGTCGTTTTTTATCCTCAACAATTACTTCCCTGCGCTGACCATTAACTTCAAAAGTGAGACTCTGTTCCCCATTTTCAGAGGGCCTACTGCCGATATATTTTACTACCATATTTTTGCCTTCAGCCAGCTCTATCTCCACCATCTCTCCTTCTTCCAGGCCATGAAAAAACACATCGCTGGGCAGACAGCTCAAATCACCAAATTTTTCTCTTTTTTTAATGTAATCTTCAAAAACACTGGGATAAATAGCAGAACTAATCAGCTCTTTTTCTTGAGGCTCTCGATCCAGCAGTTCAGCAAGTTCCTCCTCTTTTTCCTGCCAGTTCTCAGGCTCAAGAGTAGCTCCTGGTCTCCCCTCGACCGGTTCTCTATCTTTTAAAACTACCTCTCTCAAATCTTCAGGAAATCCTCCTTCTGGTTGTCCCATAAGTCCCTGCATATACTCAACTACCGTTTCTGGAAATGAAAGATCTCTCCCCTTTTCTACTAAATCCTCTGTGGTCAGATCATTCTGCATCATAAAAATTGCCAGATCAGACACAGCCTTGGAAGTAGGGGTAACCTTAATTATATCTCCCAGTATAAAATTAACCTCTCTATACTTTTCCTTGAATTCTTTGAAACGATGGCCAAGTCCCATACTTTCAATCTGGGGCTTTAAATTGGAATACTGGCCACCAGGAATTTCATATTTATATATTTCTGCCGCTCCAGATTTTAAATCGGATTCAAATTCACTGTAAATTGGTCTAACTGACTGCCAGTAGTCTGAAATTCCCTGCAGTTGGTGATAATTAAGTTTTGGTTCTCGCTCAGTATTTTCCAGAGCTGCCAGCAGTGAGTTAAGAGCAGGCTGAGAAGTCAAACCCGCCATACTATTAAAAGCCATATCAACAATATCAACACCCGCTTCACTGGCCTGCAGCATAGCAGCCAATCCGTTTCCACTAGTATCATGAGTATGCAGATGTATGGGAACATTAACCTCAGCTTTTAAGGCTGAAATTAGCTTCTTAGCTGCGTAGGGTTTGAGCAGCCCTGACATATCTTTTATACAAATGATATCTGTGCCCAGATCTTCAAGTTCTCGGGCTTTGCGTAGATAATATTCCAGATCGAACTTATCTCTATCAGGATCCAGAATATCTCCCGTATAACATATTGTGCACTCTGCCAGACAGTTTTGATTTTTCACCTCATCCAGAGCCACTTGAATTCCCGGCCACCAGTTAAGAGCGTCAAAAATCCGGAATAAATCTATGCCAGACTCAGCTGCCTGGGCTACAAATCTTCTGATAACATTATCGGGATAGTTGCTGTAACCAACAGCATTAGAGCCCCTGAGCAGCATCTGAAATAATATATTGGGAATTCTATCTCTTAATGCCTCCACTCTTTCCCAGGGAGATTCCTGCAGGTAGCGATAGGCCACATCAAAAGTTGCTCCCCCCCACATTTCCAGAGAAAATAAATCGGAGGCTAATTTTGCTGTAGAATCAGCAATTTTAAGCATATCTGTTGTTCTCATACGGGTGGCCAGCAGCGATTGATGAGCATCTCTATAAGTGGTATCTGTAATTAATAGCCTCTCCTGATCTTTAATCCAGCTGCAAAAATCTTCTTTGCCCTTTCCTAATAATTTGTCACGGCTGCCTGACGGTATTTCCCCTTCGACTTCAGGAACTTTAGCCTGATCAAAATCAGGCTTTTGACCCCCGGTTTTATTGACAATAATGTCACCTATATAATTTAATATACCGCCTTCCTGATCGAAATTATCACTATCAATTTTCAACCAGGGATTTTCCTCCAGAAAACCAGTAGTTGCTCTTCCGGCAGCAAAATCATCATGATTCAGTACATTAATCAGAAAATCTCGGTTGGTAGCAACACCGCTAATCTGCATCTCTTCCAGGGAACGCACTCCTTTATTTATTGCTCCCTCAAAAGTCCTGTCCCAGGAAATCACTTTAACTATTAAACTATCAAAATAGGGAGTTATTATAGAACCTGTAAAACCATTACCCCCATCAAGTCTGATACCACTGCCTGAACTGGTACGATATAGGTCTATTCGCCCTGTATCCGGTTTAAAATCCTGGCGCGGGTCTTCAGTGGTGACCCGGGACTGAATTGAATATCCTCTTCTATCAACGGAATTCTGATCGGGAATGTTTATACAATTATCAGAAAGTTTATGTCCTTCTGCAATATGAATTTGGGCCTGAACTATATCAATTCCTGTCACCATTTCCGTAACCGGATGTTCAACCTGAATACGCGGATTAACTTCTATGAAGTAATAGCTACCATCCTGACCCACCAGAAATTCCACGGTGCCTGCACTGCAATATCCTCCTTCACTGAGCAGTTTCACAGCATCTTCATACATTTCATCCCTGACTTCCTGAGGCACAGAAAAGGCAGGAGAATATTCTATTAACTTCTGATGACGGCGCTGAATAGAACAGTCCCTTTCAAATAAATGTACAATATTTCCATGTTTGTCAGCTAAAATTTGCACCTCTACATGCCGGGGATTGGGTAGATATTTTTCCAGAAAAACATCCTTCTGGCTAAAAGCTCTTCCTGCTTCCTTGCGGGCCTCATTTAAAGCCTGGCTGAGATCACTATCATTTTTAACTACTCTCATCCCCCGACCGCCGCCTCCGGCTGCAGCTTTTATTAAAATAGGATACCCATGCTGGGAAACAAACTTTTTCACCTCTTCTTCACTGGCTACCGGATCTTCAGTGCCGGGAATAACCGGTATATCGAGTTCTCTGGCCAGAGATTTACAGGCCAATTTGTTGCCATAGCGACTGAGCATCTCCGGCTCGGGTCCTATAAAATTAATCCCGGCTCGCTGACACTGGCGGGCAAAATCAGCATTCTCCGAAAGAAAACCATACCCGGGATGTATGGCATCCACACCCTTTTTATGGGCAAGCTCAATAATTTCATCAGCAGCAAGATAAGCCTTCAAAGGTGTACGATTTTGGCCTATTTCATAAGATTCATGGGCTTTAGTTCTAAACAAAGCAGTTTTGTCTACATCATGATAAATCGCCACAGACCTTTTTCCCAATTCTCTACAGGCCCGAAAAACCCGGATAGCTATCTCTCCTCTATTCGCGACAAGTACTCGATCAAATTGTGATATTTCCCTGGACATATTTTCCATACCCCTTTCTCGTCTAAAATAATTGTAAAAAGTGAATTTTAGTAAGTTATATTTTTAATTCAGTAAATTTTTAAATTATCCTGCCTTTAAACACAAGAAATCTGTTAGTTCAACCAGTATTCTAAATGGGCCAGCTGTCTTTGTACCTCACTGCTGGCCGGCCCCCCTTTAATATCTCTTCTTTCTACAGCATTTTCTATATCTAAAGCACGATATAAATTTTCTTTATTAATTTCTTCTCTGCTTACAGGCAGCATATTTATAAGATTATCGAACCCGATATCTTCCAGCATTATATTATTTTCCAGGGCATATTTAACAATTTCACCCGTTATCTCATGAGCTTTACGAAAAGGCAGGCCCTTATCTGCCAGATAATCTGCCAGCTCTGTAGCATTTACATAACTCTCCCTGGCAGCTTCAGCCATGTTTTCTTCATTAATCTCCAGCTCCGGTATAAAATCAACCAATACCTCTAAAACATTCTTGAGGGTGCTCACAGTGTCAAAAACCCCTTCTTTATCTTCCTGCAGATCTTTATTATAAGCCAGCGGTAGTGACTTTAATGTATGAGCCAGCTGAGTATAGTTTCCTAAAATTCGACCACATTTACCTCTAATCAGCTCAGGAATATCAGGGTTTTTCTTTTGAGGCATAATACTGCTTCCTGTGGCGGCTTTATCGCTAATTTCCACAAAATTATACTCCCTCGTATTCCATAAAATTATCTCTTCGGCCAGAGAGCTCAAATGAGACATGATTATTACTGCTGCATTATGAAATTCCAACAAATAATCCCTATCACTGACAGCATCCAGTGAATTTTCTGCCGCCTGCTGAAAACCCAGTTCTTCAGCAGACCATTCTCTATTAATGTTAAAGGTTGTTCCTGCTAAAGCGCCAGCACCCAGAGGAGAATGTCTCATCCGTTTTTCACAATCATCCAGGCGTTCGTAATCTCGTCTTAACTGCTGACAGTGCGCACTCAAAAGATGGGCAAAAGTTATAGGTTGAGCAGGCTGCAAATGAGTATAACCTGGCATTATCGTGCCAGTATTTTCCTGAGCCAAATCCACAAGCACTGCCACCACCTCTTTTACCAGCTGTTTTATCTGCTGTAAATTATCCAATAGATAGAGCTTTAAATCCAAAGCCACCTGATCATTGCGGCTTCGGGCTGTGTGTAATTTGCCTGCTATTTCCCCTATTTCTTTTTTTAACATACTCTCCACCAGGGTATGAATGTCTTCAGCTTTTAACGGTAAATCTTTATCACAATCCGGTTTCGCAAAAATAGCTGAAAGTTTTTCCTCAACCTTTTCCAGACCAGATAAAATTTCAGCTTTTTCCTTTTCAGTGATAATATTCTGACGGTGCAGCATTCTTACATGTATTTTACTTCCTTTGATATCATACTTATAAAGCCTATAATCAAACGGAAGGGAAGAATTAAATTCAGCAAATTTTCCTCCCGTATCTTTTTGAAATCTACCTCCCCAGAGTTGCAATATTATCTTCCCCTTTCTTAATTATCCCGGGCATACTTCAAAATCAGGTTGTCTATTTGCTCAGCCGGATTTCTACTTAGTTGGCAAAGCTGTACTGGAATTCGCTATTTTCGTTTCCATATCTTCTTTATTCTGAGATGATTCTTCATTTTGTTTTACAACCTGTAAAGGCAAAGACCAGAGCTTTATAAACCCGGCAGCGGCATCATGGTCAAAACTATCTTTATGGTCATAACTGGCTAAACCTATATCATAGAGAGAATTAGATGACTTCCTGCCTGTGACCTGAATATTACCTTTGTGTAATTTTATCTTTACAACTCCCGCAATCTTTGCTTTAAAACTGGCCAGAAAATTTTGCAGGGCCTGACGCAATGGGGAATGCCATAACCCATTATAGATCAAATCCGAATATTTAGGTCTTATTCTATCCATAAAATGCAGGCTTTCCCTATCCAAAACCAGCTCTGCCAGTTCTTTATGAGCTTTCAATAATATTTTTGCTGCCGGAGCTTCATAAATTTCTCTGGATTTTATTCCTACTAACCTATTTTCAACCATATCAACTCTTCCTATACCGTGTTCAGCCCCAATTTCGTTGAGCTTTTCTACTACCTCGACAGAACTATATTCTTTTCCATCGATAGCAGTAGGTTCTCCTTCGGCAAATTTAAGCTCTATTTCTTGTGCTTCTGCCGGAGCCTTCTCTGGACTTGCAGTCCACTGATAAGCATCCTCTGGGGGCTGCTGCCAGGGGTCCTCCAGGGGCCCACATTCTACACTTATTCCCCATAAGTTTTCATCTATACTATAAGGCGACTCTTTAGTAGCTTTAACTGGTATATTATGCTTTTCCGCATAATTTAGTTCTTCCTCCCTGGTAGTAAATCCCCAATCTCTTAGAGGGGCAATTATTTCTAATTCCGGGGCCAAAGCGGAAAAAGCAGTTTCGAATCTAACCTGGTCATTGCCTTTGCCAGTACAGCCATGAGCAACTGCGTCTATATTATGCTTTTTAGCCACCTTCACCATCTCTTCAGCAATTAACGGACGGGCTAAAGCAGTAGCCAGGGGATATTTGTTCTCATAACAGGCCTGAATCTGCAGAGCCGCAAATACCTGTTTCTCAATAAATTTTTCTTTCAAATCAACTATTATAACTTCACTGGCCCCCGTATTATAAGCTTTCTGTTGAATATATTTTGCATCAAAATCTTTTTGTCCCAGATCAGCAGTAAAGGTAATAATTTCAGCCTGATATTTTTCCTGCAGCCATTTAATCGAAACCGAAGTATCAAGACCACCTGAGTAAGCAAGAAGCACAGAATTTATGTCCTTATTCATAATAATATACCTCCAAAATTTTTATATACTCGTAATTATTTTATTAAAAGTAATCGTATTTTAATTATCCAATCCCTTAAAATAAGTCTATTTCGCAAGCATATTCCCTCAATATTTTTTTAAAAAAACCATCTGCCTGCGCATACAGGCGGCCCTGGTCGAGAATAAAGGGACAGCCATGAGTTAACTCCTCCTCACTCTAATATATTTTAGAAATTAAAAAATCCGCCTCCTGCCTATTAATTAGGCAAGAGACGGATTTATTATCCGCGGTACCACTCTACTTAACATTTTAGATTCTCATAAATTTCGCAGAGACCTAAAATGTTCCCTCCTGACCAATAACGCAGGTCGGCGACCTTTTCCTACTCAACATTTCAGAAAGGCAAACTCCAGGATACGTGTTCACTACAATCATCCGCCGGCCTTCCACCAACACCGACTCGCTAAATGGAGAGGACTGCAGTTACTCAATTCCCTTCACAGTTTTAAATATATTTCATCTTTCCAGTTTATAGCATTATAACCCACAGATATAAATTTATCAAGGTAAAATGAAAAATTATTTATATCTTTTTTCCCATTCTTCTCTCATAATAATGCTTTCTTCCTCAGAATTTAACCCCCGCCAGCAGTAGTCTACTGCTAAAATCCCCTGTAGATGATCTATTTCATGCTGATAAAGCTCTGACAGATCATCAGTGAATTCTTCCTGTATATTTTTGTCATTAGAATTTTGATATTTTATTACTATCTTTCGGTGTCTTAAAACTTTTACAAAAAATGCTAGCTCAAAGCTAAAACAGCTATCCCAGACAGCAAATTTTTCTTCACTTTTATCAATAATCTCTGGATTAACCATAATTTTCTCTTTTCCCTTAATATTACTATATATCACCTGCTGATGATAACCAATCTGGGGTGCCGCCAGAGCTCTTCCCATATTTTCCTGTTTTTGCAGATGTATAAGGGTATCTTTAAGATCTTTGATTATTTTATCTATATCATCTGTAAAATTGTCGACCTTCTCTGAAGATTTTCTTAAGGCAGGGTCCCCCACAAGTTTAACATCTTTTATACTAATTTGAACCCCTCCTCTTTTCCCTTAATTCAGTAAACTTATCCCGGGCCAAATCCCGATAAATCTTTTTGGTCATATCATCTCTTATTAACTCATCCAGCAGCGGTAAAGCATCCTCCGGTTCTTCTCCCTGATCGATAATTAGGTTGGCCAAAAGTAAAGTGATTTTATGCTCTCCAGCCGTGGAAAGTCCGCCAGAATATTCATGATAATAAAACTTTTTGAGGTTTTCCATTGCCCTACAAGCAGCAGTTTCCCGCAGTGAATCTTCTCCTAAATCCTCATACAACCAGCTAAGTCTAAGCCAGGATCCGGCAGGTTTATCGTGATCACATTCAATAAATTCATATAAAGCCAGGGAAAGATAATAGGCCAGAAAAACCTCATTTAAATTACGCGGTGAACTGTATTTCGGTTCCAGTTTTTCTTCGGCTTTTTCCTGAACATGATTTCTAAAATCTTCTCTTATTTTTTTCTCACATCCCTCAGCAACATTTTGAAAATCAGAGCGGGAAGCCGCATAAAAACATTCATCACAAACCCAGATATAGTACCAGGCGGGTTTAAAATCTTTGTAAATTTTTCTCAAATCATCCCTGAATTCTTCCAGCTGCATACGAGAATTTCTTAATTTTTTGGCAGCAAAAATATTTCCACAAACAGGACATTCAATCTTTTTTTCATAAAGATAATTTTGAAACTCCTCTGGAGCCACCTGTGGATAGTTGCCGTGCTGGGGAAGATAAAAATCTTTTAATTCTGTCTTATTATCCCCTTCTTTCCTGACCGCGGAAATATCTTCCCCGTCAAGTTCCTCGTCAATATCAATGTTTGATTTTTCCAGAAGTTGAGATAATTTATTTACTCTTTTGCTCAGGGCAAGAATGGTTTTTTCATTGTATTCCGGTTTTTCCCGCAGAAGGGTCCTGAAATCATCCCTGGTTAAAGTCACATAAATAGTATTCTGCAGACACACAGCTTTAAAATTTCTTTTAGCATTTGATAATAAAGCCAGTTCCCCTAAAATTTTACCAGAATCAATTTTATCAATTAAATTATCTTTACTGGCTTCCAGATAACCTGGAAATAAACCTACTTCACCTTTCAAAATCAAATAGATCTCTTCTGCAGGTTCACCGGCAGAAAAAATTTTTTCTCCGGAAGCAGCTTGTTCATAATTCTCTGACTGTAAATTTAAAATTTCCCTTACATCCCTGGAAATAATAGACCACCCACCTATTTATATTTTTTAAATTTATTTAGCTAATAATATTAAATAATA
The DNA here is from genome assembly GCA_964403065.1 of uncultured Halanaerobiaceae bacterium. Lineage (GTDB taxonomy): Bacteria > Bacillota > Halanaerobiia > Halanaerobiales > Halarsenatibacteraceae > Halarsenatibacter. The sequence goes on from CAYOFJ010000022.1 coordinate 10,711, forward strand.
TTGTAAAAAAATGAGATACGCTGCCGGCCAGCACAAATATATGCCATATTGCATGGTTATACTTTAAATTATCTTTAATATAAAAGAAAATTCCAGAAGTATAAAATAATCCTCCCACAACTAAAAAAATGATGCTAATTCTGTTCAAAGCCAGCAAAAGAGGTCTGAGAGCAAAAATACTAAGCCAGCCCATCAAAATATAAAGAAACAGAGAAATTTTTTGTACTCTTTCAAACCAGATAATATTTATTATTATCCCCACCCCGGCAATTAACCATATCAGGGCAAAAATTGTCCAGCCCAGCACCCCTCTTAAAAATACCATTGTGATTGGAGTATAAGTGCCAGCAATAAGTAAGAAAATAGCTGAATGATCGATTATTTTAAAAACATATTTAGCTTTACCCCGGGGAAAACTATGATATAAGGTTGAAGCAAGATAGAGAATAATTAAAGTAGAACCATAAATGCTATTAGCAATAATATGTATTAAATCCCCAAATATATTAGCCACAACAACTAAAACCACCAAAGCTGAAATAGCCATACCCAGTCCAACACCGTGCAAAACTGCATTAGCTATTTCCTCTTTATCATATTTAAAATCTCTCCCCATAAATTCACCAACCTCAGCTTATTATTGAAAGCCATTAAGTTCTGATTATACAGAATATATGGCAATTTGCCCAACTTTTTAAAAAAGTGCCATAATTATAGTAATCAAATTTTCCAAAAAACTAAAACCCGCCAGCAAAATGACCTGGCGGAAAACAACAAATTTTCTATCTAAAATCAAGTATCTATAATCAAACCTGAATATCATCTGAATTAATCTTTTAATCCAGCAGATCCTCAATTCCTACCTGAATATTTTCCAGAGCTGTCAGAGGTTCTGCTGCTCCCGTCAAAACTGAATGAATTTCTGTATAAATTATTTCGGAAGCAATATCATAATTAGGAGAGGTCTGAGCAGCAGGTCTGGAAACAGCTGTGACAAAAACATCGAAAAATTCGTTAAAATACGGATTAGCTTCCAGCACTTCTTCATTCTCATAAAGGTCCTCAATTGTTGGCGGTAGTGAAGCTTCTACGGCCCGCATTTTTTGAATTTCTCTGCTGGCCAGATAGAAGACAAAATCGGCTGCAGCCTCCTTATTTTGGCTGTATTCACTTACTCCCAGATGCCAGCCCCCTAAAGCAGATGCAGATTCTCCTTCAGGGCCGGCAGGCAAAGTTGTAACTCCAAATTCTTCAATTGCTTCACTTTCATGGGAAAGCCCATAGGCATAGGGCCAGTTTCTCATAAAAGCAGCATTCCCTTCATGCCAGATAGCCCGGGCATCTTCCTCCATAAAACCCGTAACACCCCGGGGGCTTATATCACCTATCCAGCCAGCTGCTTTTTCCAGCATATACTCATTATTTTCATTTAAAACTGTAACTTCACCTTCCGGAGAAACTATAGTTCCACCGTCATTGGAGGCAAACCATTCTAATACATTAGTAGTTAAACCTTCATATGCATGACCCTGCCACACATAACCTGTAAATTGTGGGTTGTTTTCTTTTTCCCCCTCCATAATGGTCCTGGCTTTCCTTGCCAAATCTGACCAGGTTTCTGGGACATCCAGATCATATTTTTCCAGCAGATCGGCCCTATAATAGAGCATGCCAGCATCTACAAACCAGGGCATTGCCAGTAATTCACCATCTGGGGTGGTATTGTTTTCTACTATAAAATCAAAATGTGCATCCAGATATTCCTCAGCCCCAAATTGATGCAAATTCACCATATGCTCCCTTAAAATACCGGGCCAGATTACATCAATCTGATAAATATCAATTTCAGGGCTCTCCCGTTCAAAAAAGGTCAAAAAATAACTCAAACGTTCTTCAGAAGCTTCGGGGGATTCCATTACCTCTATTGAAATATTGGGGTTTTCCTCCATGTACTTTTCTGCAGCTGTAACTACAGTCTCATATTCAGCTCCCACTTCTCCCACAGCTATAGTCAGCTCAATCTCAGCTTCCTGTTGAGCAATAGCTGATTCACCCGGAGGTAAGAGAAAAATCGAAATCACTAATACCACCAAGCAAAGTTTTTTCATAGGGCCTCCCCCCTTAAAGCTTTATTCTTCGGCTTCAGGCATAGCCTCCTCAACAGAGCTGGCGGGTTCAATTGTTGATATTGCATGCTTAAAAATAAGCTTATTTTTACCATTGTTTTTGAGAATAATCGTGAAATTATCAAACCCTTCTACAAACCCATTTAACTGATAACCACTTATAAGATAAACGGTGACTTTAATTTCATTTTTCCTTACATGATTGAGAATACGATCCTGATAATTATAGTTTTTGGACACAAAAAGCCCTCCTTTTATGTTATTTATAATATATTTTAAAATAGATAAACTATTTGCTATTTGCTGCTTCTGCCAATTTATGTACAGTTAAACTCCCAGAAAACTAAAATAAAATTTTTGAATAAACAATTTCTACTATTATTATAACTTGATTACAATTTAAATTCAATAATTATTTTTTTAAATTTTCATCAAGACTGTCTCTTAATATTTTAATGACCTTATCTTTTCTAAAAGGCTTGATGATGAAGTCTGAAACCCCTAATTCTATAGCGTCTATAACAATATGTTTCTGCCCCATGGCGCTTACAATAATAATATTTGCCTCTTCATCATAATTTAAAATTTTCTCGGCAGCCGTAATCCCATCCATTTCTGGCATAGTTATATCCATAGTGACGATATCTGGCTCTAATTGTTTATACTTCTCTACTGCCTCAAGGCCATTTTTGCTTTCAGCAATTACTTCCAGTTCAGTTTCGGCCAGAATATTCTTAAGTGTTACCCGCATAAAATTAGCATCATCTACAATCATAATTGTATGGCTCACTATAACTCCACCTTTTCAATGGCAGGCTCAAATACTAAATTATTAATGAATTATGCAATCCACCTGGATAAAGGCTGCAAAATAGCTCCCAGATGAAACTCACTTAATAATTCTTCCGCCTCTTCTGCTTCACTTTTTTTCTTTAAGGGAACAACAATATCGAAATCAATCCATACCCAATCCTTACCATCCATATTTTCCACCATATCCGCTAGCTGACTGACAAACTCTAAATCTGTAAACTGAGAATACTCACCTGTCTTGGATTTTTCTTCAGCAAAGTTGGCCTTCCCATCCTCATTTAGCTGGTAAATATATTTTTCATCTTTATAATAATGGGGATCGTAATTAGGTGGATCTGAAACTTTTTCCAGCCCGATTTCAAGCAGAAGATCGTCAACCTGATCTTTAACTTTATTAATTCTTTCCTTCACAACGCCTGACTCCAGATCTTCTTTGAATTTAAACCACTGCCAGCTTGCGTTCATTAAAAGTTCTGAAGGAGCAACATTTGCTGTGTCTTCACCCAGACCTTTTTCTACCGTAATACCCGCTTTAATGATAGATCCTTCCTCTTTAAAAATATATTTTCCGAAATTATGCATGGGCCAATCAGTTCCTGGAACTATCCACCAGTGAGTTTTCTTCAAATCATATCTCCCATGAGTTTTAGGTGTTAATGTCTTGTTCTCGGTATTTACGTAATCAGAAAAATTTTTGGCTGTAATTTCCGAGGAATTGTATCTTATGACTTTCAATTTATTTACACCCCTTTTTTGAAAATTTTTCCATTGAAAAATCATTGATTACTTTCCATCCTATTATATCTTTCTATTAAAAAAACTTTAATCCTGCGAAAAAACTATTTTTCAATTTTTTCACTTCAATAAAAAATTAAACAGAAACTCTTATAACTCTTAAAAAGTAAAACCTCCCCCTTCCGTGGGAGAGGAAAAATCATTTATAGCAGCGCATATATCAACTAAAAACTAAGCTTTGTATTTCTCCACACTGTTTCATATTTTAGCATAAAGAATCAAAGATTACAAAAGAAGCTATTTTCCAGAATTTATTATGAAAACAAAAATTATATAAATGACCTAAAAATTTTCAACTGTTATACTTACGTAAAAATTTAATCACATCCTGAGCATGTTCACTCACATCAGGTTTGTAAAATCTTTTTATTATCTCGCCCTGTTCAATTAGAAAAGTACTCCGTTTAATTATTCCCAGAAAATTAAGCACACCAAACTCTTCGCATATTTCCCCATCACTGTCCGCTAAAAGTGGATAATTGAGATTATTTTTGTTAGCAAATTTCTCGTGTGACGAAACAGAATCTTTACTCACTCCTGCTACTTTGGCTCCCAGACTCTCAAGAGTCTCCAGGCTGTCCCGGAAAGAAACAGCCTCATTTGTTCAACCAGGTGTGCGATCCTTAATATAGAAAAAAAGCACCAAAATTGAATTAGAAAAATCCTCCAGTGTGTAATTTCTTCCATCCTGGGCGGGCAGATCAAAATCTGGTGCTTTATCTCCGGCTTCCAGCATATTTTCTCGCTCCCTCCCCTTGATTCAGCCCATCTTATAATGTTTTTTCACATCTTCTTTTATTCTCCATCTGCATTCCAAAACCCATTTCTTGCAATTCATCTCTGGCCTTTTCATTCTTTGCGCTCAAAACTAAGGCCTCTCCCTATCACTATTATTGAAATTTTTTCAGTTCACTACTGCTCCAGGTTTTATCTTCCCAGTCTCTATATTTAAGCTGTTCCAGAGTATTT
>CAYOFJ010000023.1:0-15128 GCA_964403065.1 uncultured Halanaerobiaceae bacterium
CCCTGGGCAGTTAAAGAGAAACTGGGTATACAGCAAAAAGCTGTACCCGGGGAAAATGATGGAACACAGGCTATGGGTGTAGCTGCTGCTAGAGAGGCCATAGATAGTGCTGATATTGATCCTGAAGATATTGATATAGTGCTGGGGATTGGAGAAGAATGGAAAGAATATCCTCTTACAACTTCCAGCATTTATATTCAGGAACAGGTCGGAGCTAAAAATGCCTGGGGAATAGATGTTCAGCAGCGCTGCGGTACAACTGTTGCAGCATTAAAGCTGGCTGAAGATTTACTGCTGGGTAATGAGGAGTACAATAAAGTATTAATTGCCGGTGGCTATCGCAATATTGACCTGGTAGATTATTCAGATCCCGAGCTTTCCATGCTTTATAATTTAGCTGCCGGTGGTGGAGCCTTAGTTGTAGAGAAAAATTGCGGCCGCAATGTTCTGGAAGGAACCCATTTAATTTCTGATGGTTCAATGGCGCGAGATGTAGGTGTAAAAGTTGGTGGAGTGGCAGAACCGGTTAATCAGGAAAATTCGGAAGAAGCCTTTACTCTGAGAATGTTTGATGTAGAGCATATGAAATCACGTCTGGAAGAAGTTTCTATTGATAACTGGTTATACTGTATTGAGCAGGCCTTTGCTAAAGCCGGTTATAGCCAGGAAGAATTGGATTATCTGGCTGTGCTGCACTTTAAACCATCCATGCATGAATTCCTGCTTGAGCAGCTAAATTTAGCTGGTGAACAGACCACCTATCTGGAAAACTATGGCCATACAGGGCAGATTGATCAAATTCTCTCTTTAAAATTAGGGCTCGAGCAGGGTAAAATTAAACCGGGCTCTATAATATCTATGATTTCAGCCGGTATAGGTTATGCCTGGGCTGCTAATGTTGTAAAATGGGGAGATATTAACAATAAGGGGGACTAAAGTAAATATGCAGAAAAAAACTGTGGTAATTACCGGTGGTGCAAATGGCATTGGTAAAAAGACTGCCGAATTATTTGTCGAAGCAGGATCAGACGTGGTAATTGCTGATTATGACGAAGAGGCAGGCGAAAAGGCTGCTGAAGAAATTGGAGTAGAATTTTATCAGGTAGATGTTTCCGATTTGTCTGCTGTACAGGAAATGTTTAATTATCTTGATGAGAAATGGGAAGAATTAAATATAGTTATCAATAATGCCGGTATTACAGCAGATGGTTTTCTGGTCAAAATGGATGAGTCTGATTGGGATAGAGTTATCGATGTCAATCTTAAAGGAGTATTTAACTGCGGAAGAGAAGCGGCAAAAAGAATGCTGGACCAGGAATCTGGCGTAATAATAAACGCTTCTTCAGTTGTTGGAGTTTACGGAAATGTAGGCCAAACAAACTATGCTGCCAGCAAGTTTGGGGTGGTTGGTCTTACTAAAACCTGGGCAAAAGAGCTGGGGGCCAAAGGTGTTAGAGTCAATGCTGTGGCCCCGGGTTTTGTAAACACAGACATGGTTGAGGATGTTCCCGATAAAATACTGGATAATATTAGAGATGACACTCCTCTGGCCAGATTAGGTGAGCCGGAAGAGATAGCTGAAGCTTATTTTTATCTTGCTTCTGATAAAGCTTCCTATGTAAATGGAACAGTGTTAAATGTTGATGGAGGATTGGTGCTTTAATCAGAACCTCAATAAATTAATGGCTGCAGGAAAAACTTCCTGCAGCCTGAATACTTTATCTATAATGGTAATAGGAGGACCTGTTTTATGTTGAAACCTGAAAAGGAGTATAAAAACAAGAGAATTTCCAGGGATGAAGCTGTTTCTATGGTAAATAATGGGGATAAAATCACTGCAGCAATGGCCGGTTCAGAACCACAGGGTCTATTAGAGAAACTTTCAGAGAGAGCTCAGGAATTTAATGATGTCACACTGGTTTCCTGTCTTATGATGAAAGATTATGGACTGCAGGAACCGGACAAAAAAGGTCATGTTTTTAATGAGAGCTGGTTTTATGGTGAAAATGACCGAGAAAATCACCAGCATGGTAATGTAAGTTATATCCCCAATAATCTCCATGGAGCAGGCAAAAATAAATTAGCCAACGATCAAATTGATGTTTTTTGGGGAACGGCTGCCCCTATGGATAAAAGAGGCTATTTTTCTCTATCACTGGGGCTTACTTACGAAAAATTGATGATTGAACAGGCGGATTTAGTTGTACTGGAGATAAATGAAAATTTACCCTGGACTCATGGAGATACCCAGGTTCATATTTCTCAGCTGGATTATGTAGTAGAGAATACTTCTCCCCTGATAGAATTACCATATATTGAGCCCGGGGCTACAGAAAAGCAAATAGGTGAAAATGTAGCAGCTTTAATAGAAGATGGATCTACTTTGCAGCTGGGTATAGGCGGTATCCCCAATGCGATCACTGAATGTTTAACAGATAAAAATGATCTGGGAATTCATACCGAAATGTTTACAGATGGTATGGTTGACCTGTTTTATGAAGGAGCTATAACCAACAGGGAAAAAACTCTCTGGCCGGGTAAAATGGTAACAACCTTTGCCCTGGGCACGCAAAAATTATATGATTTCATAGATAATAATGTAGCTGTAGAGTTTCAGCAGGGGAAAGTAACCAATGACCCAGCTGTCATAGGTCAGAATTATAAGATGGTAAGTGTTAATACAGCTTTACAGGTGGACCTCACCGGACAGGTTTGTTCGGAAGCTCTGGGCAACAAACAATACAGCGGTACAGGCGGACAGGTAGATACCCACCGGGGAGCACAGCGTTCAGAAGGTGGTAAAGGTATAATTGCTCTTAGATCTACTGCTAAAGGTGGAAATCTATCAACTATTGTAGCTCAACTCCCTAAAGGTTCCAAGGTTACCCTGGGCAGAAATGATATAGACTATATAGTAACTGAACATGGTGTGGCTCATCTTAAGGGCAAATGTATTAGAGACAGGGTAGAAGCTATGATTTCCATAACTCATCCAGATTTCAGATATGAATTAAGACAAAAAGCAGAAGAGGCTCAGCTCTGGTAGACATTATGATATTTTGTTAAAAATTTTTGCTAGTTTTAATCAGTTGCTTAAATTACGGGTTTTCATCACTTTATTGCCAGCAGAACTTATCTGCTGGCATTTTATATGTTATAACTTTTTGGCAAAAGTATTTTTGTTTGCAGGTGAATGTTTATAAACTTAGAAATGTGTTATTAGATGAAGTTAATTCACCTGGAAAATTTATTTGCAGAAGTCTGAAAAATCCAGTATAACCTTACTTAATAGCTTCCAATTGATACAGGTTGAGCAGTTAGAGCTCTCCATTATTTATAGCATTTTTTAAATATGGTATCAGAGAACAGCAGCGTATATTAAATAAAGGAGTATACTTTCTAAAAACTCGATGTGGTTGTTAAAAACTTTAATCAGGAGGCGATTTTATGTTTAATCGTATTCCCTTAATTGAGCTGCCCACACCTCTTCAATATTTATCCGAAATTTCTCGGGATTATGCAAATGAATTTTATGTAAAAAGAGATGATCTGGCCGGCCCTGAGCCGGGTGGAAACAAAGCTCGAAAACTGGAATACATTATGGGCGAAGTTAAGAAAAAGGGATGTAATCATATTATAACCTGTGGTAGCGTTTTTTCCAATCATTGCAGGCTGACTGCTATGGCTGCTAATAAAGCAGGTGTTGATTGTACACTCGTTCTCAATAGGGCAGTAGAATCAGAAGCAGAAACAGATCCTAAATTAAGGGGTAATTATTTTATATTTCAACTTTTGGATGTGGATATTAAACTTATAGACCGTTCGGAAAGAGAAGTTACCATGAAAAATATATATGAGAAACTTAAACAGAAGGGCAAAAACCCTTATTTAATTGAGGCAGGGGGTAACGAGCCTGCCGGTGTGCATGGATATGTGGAAGCGGCTGCGGAAATCAAAGAACAGTGTCAGCTGCCGGGAGATAAATTTGATTATATATTTATAGCCTCAGGCACGGGAACGACCCAGGCTGGATTGTTGATCGGAAATTATATTAATAACTGTACTGAAACTGTAATTGGCATAAGTGTTGAAGCCGGTGAGAAGGAAGGAAAACAAAAAATATCGAGCAGCATTGAAGAGTATGCCAGCTTAAATGGAATGGATTTATCTTTGCTTAAAGAAGATATTCATTTTATTGATGATTATATAGGAAAAGGTTATGGAAAAATAGACGAAAATGTTGCTTCGATGTTAAAATATACTGCCAGCAGGGAAAATATTCTGTTTGACCCAATATATACTGGCAAGGCTTTTACAGGTATGATGGCATTTATACAGAAGTATAAGATAAAAAATAAAAATATTTTGTTTTTACATACAGGGGGACTGCCTATAACATTTAATAAAAGTGAGGAAATAATAGATTTGCTAGGAGGGAAATAAATGCCGGGAAAATCGGTGGATCTGCAGATCAATAACCATCAATCTACGGAGGAAGATGAGGAAGAGCTATCGTTTAGCGGCTCGGGAACATTGTACCGCAAAAAGGGTAAAATTTATCTTGTTTATGAAGAGAAAAGTGAAGGAATTCAGGGAGCTAAAACTACGATAAAAATAGATCCGGAACAAAAAAGAGTATTTCTCACCAGAAAAGGTCCAGGGAGTATTAATCAGGAATTTATAGAAGGCAAAGTTCATCATGATAGCTATAATACTGCTCAGGGCAGTCTGAATTTGAAAACGGAAACCAGAGAAATATCCATAGAGATTACCAGAGAAGCAGGCCGGATCGAAATTGAATATGACCTTTATCTGGGGGGAGGATTTTTTGCTTCCAATAGTTTGAAAATAACCTATAAAAGTTGAAGTGAATTGATTTAAGTTTCAAGAAGGTTTTTAGATACTAAATAGTGAATAATATAACTATCGCATCTTTATGAAGCTTTACCATGATAAAATAAAAAAATATAATTTGGCTGAAATTTTAAATTAAATTATTTAAAAAAGGTCTTGACAAATTTAATTTATAGCGTTATAATATTCTACGAAAAATAAAGATGAATAAAAAAGGAGGTGAAAAAAATGAGAGAGATGAGAAGATTGCTGGAAATTGATAGTATAGAACTTAGACGTTCTGACAAAAGAGATAAATTACGTGAAGAAACTCTCAAGACCTACTTCACACATCCTGGTAGTATGTAAATAAAATATTCAAAAGGAGGGATAGATATGCTTGCTAAAACGCTTTTAGATATTCAGAAAGAAAAGATGCAGCATTTAAAGAGAAAAGAAGTAAAGTTTGATGGGCAACGTAGATATAAGGAGTTCGATGATATAAGCCGCAGAATTTAATTGAAGCGCCTGCTTAAGTAAAACAAAATCCAAAATAGAGAAGGTTAGTAGCCTGGAGGTGTCAAAGTTTTGACGGATAAATCGTGTTCATTTCTGACAAGCAGGTTAGAAAATGAGAAGCAAGAAAAAAGCAACAAAACTTAAACCCTTCCCGTAAGAAAGTACATGACGGGAAGGATTTAAGTTTTTATATTTAATATTTAAATCATGCACATTTATTTGCAATATTTTTTAACTGAGACCGATCATGTCTTTCAAGTTAGTGATAGTTTTCGGATTGGTCCCGCAGCACCCTCCTATAATACAGCTCCTATCTTTCTTTGACATATGAGCGAGAAAGGTTTTTATTTCTTCGTAATAATTCTCATCTTCTGGATAGTACATATTTCCTGTTTCCTTATTCAACTGGGGCTCTCCCGCATTGAATAATATTGAAATAGGTAACTGGACTTCCAGTTCTTTTATTAATTTCTTCCAGGTTTTCCTGAAATCACTTTTGGGAGTTATACAATTTATTCCTGCTGCCAGCAGATTTTCCTTTTTATTTTGGTTTATTAATTTTGCTAGATGTTTAACAGTACTGCCATAATCAGTGGTTGTGGGATTTGTAAAGGTCATATTGACAAAATAGGGGATATTTTCTTCTTTGACAGCTTCTATGGCCAGAGCAAGTTCTTTGTGATAGGAAAATGTTTCGAAAGTTATTATATCAACTCCGCCCTTTATTAGAAGGTCTATCTGTTCTGAAAAAGCTTTTTTAACCCGGGTTTTATTATCCTCATCATCTAAAAATATTGCTTTTTCGGAACCCGTAGGTCCTACACTACCTGTAATGATAATATCCTTATTTTTTTCCTGGCTGGCTGTTTGATTGGTTAAAAAATCTGCTCTAGCTTTTTTGGCCAGCTCTACTCCCTTCACATTAATTTCTTCAACTTTATCTTCCAGTCCCTGTTTTTTCAAATATAATCTATTGGCACAAAAAGTATTTGTATTTATGATGTTACATCCTGAACTAAGATAATTTTCATGAACTTTGCTTACATTTTCAGGAAAGCGCAGATTCAATTCCAGAGGTGTGTCATATTCAGACTCAGTATGTTTCATTAATTCTGTGCCCATGGCTCCGTCACTAATAATTACTGACTGATTCAAATTTTTATCAGAATCATTTTTTAGTTTTTGTCTTTGACTGAGAAGTTTTTCGAATTTTGCTTTGCCCTGCATTTTCTTTAATCCTCCTTGATAATTTTGGAGTCGGGGTTTAAAACAATTTGAAAAATTATATTAGTATTCCCTTTAATATAAAATTATATCATAAATATGTTTAAAATATTAATTATCCTGTTTGGCAGGAAAAGAGTGGGGTTTTTATAAAGGAATAACAAAATTTGTCTAGAAATTAAATTAAAGAGACACATATTACATAAACTTTTACATATTATTTTATACATAAGCTTAAGGAGGAGAACACATGGAAATATTTTTAAATGGAGATGAAATCGATCCTGAAGATTATGCAGAAGCTGAAGATTTAGTTGATGTTTTGTCAAAAATTAATTATAAGCTGAAGGGAAAGATAATAAGAGAGCTGCTGGTAGATGGTGAAAGTTTGAACCCTCATTATCCAGAGGAAAATCCTGAGATAGAAGAGATTAGCTATATTGAAGTTACAACTGGAGAGACCGAAGATATTGTAAAAGAAACCTTGAGTGATGTTCAGGGTTTTTTGCCGCGCGTTGAAAAAGGATTTAAAATTGCTGCTGAAAAACTAAATTCCGGGGAAGATGAGGCTGCCAGTTACCTTGATGATTCTCGCGAAGGTCTGGAATGGTCTCTGGAAGTTATGGATAAAATTATTCAACTAACCAGGGATGCTGAGCTGCAGAAGGATTATAACAGTTTGAAACAGAGAATAGTTACCAGAGTGAATACCATGCCCAATAATAGAAAAGTGATGAGTTCAGAGGAACTGGCAGAATTTTTACATAATGATATTATATCTGAGATAAAAAAACTGGAGAAAAAAGTAAGGGAAGTTGCCAGACATTACAATTCTTTGTGGTGATTCTCTTTATATTAAACATTGATTCAGGAGGAGATTTATATGGTCAATCCCATTTCTTTAGTAATTATTGCTTTATTTATTTTAGTAGCTATAGGAATTTATGATCCTGAATTTTTCCTGAAATTGCAGAAACAAATTTATAACGTGCTGGGTATGGATTTTGAATATGATGAACAGACCAAAGCCCTGCTGCGTCTGGCGTTTATAGTCATGTTTTTCATCATATCTATATTTATGTTTTTAATGGTTTAACTTAGACATTTGTAACTAAAAATTGAAGATTAACTTACCATGATATTTATGATTGTTCAATCGACAAATTATTCACAAAAATTTTAAAAATTAATCATTGATTAAGAAGGAATTTTTAATATTTTGTAGAATTAAATTTTACAGAAGTGAAAAATACTTCTTTTGGTTTGCTTTAAGCTTTAAAGGAGTTTTCATAGTATTTCAAAAATCCAGGAGGTGATAAAGGAGAAATATTAAGGTAATTCTATTTTAATTCCACTATAATTTAAAACATCAAATCTTTACAAAAACAAGAATTTATTCTCTATATCTCACTACAGTAGAATTTATTTTTATTGATATATTTTAAATATCAGAAGGAGGGTGAATAATGGAAAACAAAGAACATATGAAGATAGAAGGTAGAAAGTTCGGTAACTATAAAGACCGGCCTACCTTCTGGGTATCTCTGGTTGTAGTTGTTATATTTGTAGGTTTTGGAGTACTAATGCCGGAGACTGCCGAGGGAGTATTTAACGATGTATTTGACTTTATGGTTGCGAACTTTGGATGGGCATTTATTCTGGCTGCTTCCTTTTTCCTGGTAATGACTATTATTATGTTTTTAACTCCTATTGGACAAATAAGGTTAGGGAAAGCCGGAGAAGACCCGGAATACAATAATTATTCCTGGTTTGGTATGTTATTTAGCTGTGGTATGGGAATAGGACTTCTTTTCTGGGGAGTTTCAGAACCTATATGGCACTATATCTGGCCGCCCGGAGCAGAGGCAAATACTGCTCAGGCAGCTCATGACGCTATTCGTTATTCATTTTTCCACTGGGGATTTCATCCCTGGGCAATATATTCAATAGTAGCCGGTTCTCTGGCCTACTTTTCCTATCGCAAAGGTCTACCAATGATGCTCAGTTCAACTTTATATCCTATTTTGGGAGAAGATGGTATATACGGTTTTTGGGGGCAAGTTGTTAATATCATTGGTGTTTTTGCCACTCTCTTCGGTCTTGCAACCTCGCTGGGCCTCGGTGCTATGCAGATAGGTGGAGGACTTGAGACCCTCTTTGGCATACCTAACACAGGTGGGTTGCAGGTTGGAATTGTTGCTACAGTTACAGCAGTAGCGGTAATTTCCACATATACAGGAATAGACAAGGGTATTAAATATTTGAGTTCGTTAAATATAACTATTGCCATTATTCTGCTAATACTGGTATTTATTCTGGGTCCAACACTCTTTATTCTGAATATGTTCACCCATTCTACTGGTACTTATATTCAAAATATTATTGGTGATTCCTTTATGCTGGATGCTATGGGTACCGGAAGACAGGGCTGGTATCAGGCCTGGACAATATTTTATTGGGCCTGGTGGATTGCCTGGGCACCTTTCGTTGGCACCTTTATTGCCAGGGTTTCCCGGGGCCGTACCATCCGACAATTTGTGCTGGGAGTACTGCTTGTTCCTACCGCAGTAAGTATGGTATGGTTTTCCATTTTCGGTGGTTCAGCAATTCATTTTGAGCATATTCAGGAAGTCGGTACAATTATTGAAGCGGTGGAGATAGATGAAGCCCAGGGATTTTTCGAGTCGCTGGAGCTTTTCCCTGCTTCTTCTATATTGATTTTCGCAGCTATGTTCTCAGTAGCTGTATTCTTTGCTACTTCCTCTGACTCAGGAACTTATGTGGCAGGTATGCTTACTTCTGGTGGTGACCCCGACCCACCGTTACCTCTCAGAATTATCTGGGGTGTTCTTGAGGGATCCATAGCTGCTGTTCTTCTCTTCACCGGTGGTCTGGCTGCACTGCAGACTTCTTCCATTATAGGTGGCTTTCCTTTCATGATCGTTATGTTCTTTATGGTCTACTGTTTATTTAAGGCCTTAATTGAAGAATTGAGGGAAGGCACCTTACCCAGAGAAAGAGCGAAAATAAACGATGCTATCAGAGAATTACAGAAAAAGCATGATGATATAAGTGTGCTGGAAGAAGAATAATTACAGAAGATAAAATAAGATAGTTGAAATTTGCCAAATAATAAAGCCCCTCCTCCTGATAATTTGCAGGAGAAGGGGCTTTTTAATTTGCTTATATTTCATTATTGTATGTTTTATGCTTTGCAACAGATCGAAAATAATTTGATTATTTCATTGGTTATCTTAAGTTTGTTCATTAATAAATTCATTTATTCTTCTTACCTGCAGGCAAAAAGCTTCCAGACGGGCTTCAATAACCTGAGGAAAGGAATTTCCGTCAGATTCGATGGCCAGGAAAGGCAGGGAAGAAAATTTATTCAGCACTTTTCTGGTTGTGGGTTCATTACCTGCCAGTTTAGATTTCATGTTTTCCAATTTATCCTTGATGATTGATTCTGATACCCTGTGATGCATACAGCCAAAGGGACCAATAGCTATGATCCCTTCCACTTCGTCAATGATTTCGGCTATAGAAGCACCGATAGTGAGGATAGTTTCCCCTGTGAGTTTATCGGAAATTAATTGATTGCCGGTATCAAATATTTTTTCGATATCAACCTGATGATCAGAACATAATCCTGTCCGGGCGAAAATTTTCCTGACATCTTTTTCAATCTTGCTCTTATAGAAATTGTTTAATTTATTTTTTATCCAGTTCAAAAAGGAAGAACCGTCTTCACCATTTTTCTGGGATAGATGATCTACATAATAAAGCCATTCTATGATAGGGGAGACCCTGGTGACGATACCCTTTTCTGCCAGTTTGTCAACCAGAAAACGGCGAGAAAAAGCATCATTGCGTACATAGATTTCTCCTGTTAGGGCTACCTTTTTGGCTTTATCATATGGCTCTGTCAGCGATATTTGACTTAATTTTTCGGCTTCTTGTTTCAATACTCTTTTTAAACCCCACCAGGATTTCTGTGATAGGGCCTGGAAAATATTGTTTTTGCTTTCCCGGAATATTTTTTTTCCTTTCTGCTGGTCAACTGCCAGAGCAGAGATAGAGCTATAGATATCATTAAGCACATCCGCAACTGCCAGTGCCTGCCAGGCTCTCATGAGGAACTTAGGCCCTAAAGCTCTATAACCGGGACCGGCATCGAGACTCATAATTGCTGCATTTTTGATTTTTTTGTCTTTAATAACTTCTTCCATCATAACACTGTACTGGCCCAGACGACAGGGACCGGAAGATTCCGCCATAAAATAAACTAATACTTCATCGTCCTCTTTTTCTTCAGTATAATTGAGCATAGTTCCCAGAGTTAATAAAAAGGGCAGACATTCTTTACCGGTAGCATGAGCTTTGCCTTTTTTCAATTCTGCCTCCCCGGGAGGCTGACAGGGAATGGCATCTATACCTTTGTATTGCAGGGCGGAAGCAACAGCTTTTGTGGCCAGTCCGCCCATAGAAGGGATCAATAAAGCAACCCTATCATCTGAGAGAGTTAAGCTTTCTCCTGCAGAAGTTTTAATCTGTATATCTCCGGAATTGATATAGGCTTTAGCTGGCTGGAAAGAATCGTCTTTCTTGTTATCCTGTTTATCTTCCAGGTTTCTGTATCTGTCTACTACATCTAAAAATGCTTCAATTCTGGTATTAATACCTACATCAGCAGTGTGACTATCTAATTCCAGGGTGAGTGATGGTTTTGTACCATTTTCTTCCCGGAAATAGTTGACCAGAAAAGAGTCAGGTCCACAGCTAAAATTGGTTATATAGGTACCAAAAAGTTGAGGATGTTTGCTTACGAATTTAGTTCCTTTCATTATCATCTGCCCCATAGACCAGTACATTTTGTTGAAGATTTCTTCATTTTCTATGGGAAGCATATCGAAGGGCAGCACAATTTTGCCCTGAGAAGCAAACTTGTGAGGTATTCCCATATTAGTTTCCGAAGCAAAAGCATTATAGGGACGACCAAATATAACTGAGGCATATTTATTTTCATTTTCATCCAGATGTTCCAGAACTGATTTGCCCATATTCTTTAACTTTTCAGTGAATTTTTGCTGGTTCTTAACCCCCTGCTGGAAAGCCTCTATAATTTTTTCTCTTTCCGCACCAAGAGATTTGCCAACTTCTATGAATTGTTCTTTGACACTTTCAAATCCTTCTTTGAAATCAAGCACCGGTGATAAAACTGTATCATTTTCCAGCTGAGGCCAGGTGGCAGAAAGGTAATAAGGTTCACCCTGGGCCAGAGGGCATAATACACTTTCATCCGGGCTTTTTTCTACATGCATTCCTTTTACATGGGGCAAGAAAATGTAATCAAATTCTTTGTTATTTAATAAATTGTGCATGAAGCCGTGACTGATCTCTACCGGATAACAAAACGCAGCAGACTGCTGTTGAATTCCTGCTTCTTCTGGTTCATCGGGCAAAACAACTTCATAACCCAATTCTGCAAAGAATCTGGAATAGAATGGCAGCAGTTTATGAATTGTTAGAGAACGGTTTAATCCTACTTTGCCTTTTATTTTGTCCCGGGAATAGTTGGTACTTTCTTTTGTCGGTTGGGCAAAATAATCCTGGAAAATTAGTTTTTCCCTTTTCTTTACCAGGTTGAGACTGTCTATGTCATGATCTGTTTCATCCTCAAGTGTCATATATTTATTACAGATACCACCAAAAAGATGCTTATCTCCAGCAATTTCCAGTACATTTATATTACATTTGCGATCACATTCACTGCTTCCTCCCTGGCAGGTAAAATTATTTAGCTGCTTTACCTCGCGCTGACAGAGTTCATCCAGGTCAAATTCTTTTTTGTCCACCAGACCTAATTCCAGCTGGCGTTTTGTTTCCAGAGCTACTCCAAAGGCACCCATCAGTCCCGGCTCGGGAGGCACAATTATTTCTTTGCCGGTAAGAGCAGCCATAGCCATGGGGACAGCCTGGTTATAACAGACCCCACCCTGCATGAAAACTTTATTTCCTACTGGTCGATTGCCTTTAACCCGATTGGTATAATTTTGACAGATAGAATAAACAAGGCCGGCACATATATCATTGATATTTATGCCTTCCTGGATAGCATTTTTAATATCACTGCCGATAAAAGCCGAGCACTGGTCATTAAAATTAGGAGGATTGTTTCCCTGTAAAGCTATATCTGCAATATCTTCCATGGCTATATCCAGTGATTCTTCAGCTGATTCTTCCAGAAAAGATCCGGTTCCGGCTGAACAGGCTTCATTCATGGCGTAATTGGTGGGAACGCCATTGATTAAATAGGTATATTTGGCATCCTGACCCCCTATTTCAAAAATTGTATCTACATCGGAATCAAAATGTACTGCACCGGCAGCATGAGCAATAATTTCATTTATGACAGACTCGGTTAAAGCATGCAGACCCGTAATTCTGCGTCCGGAACCAGTTACACCCAGCCCGATAATAGAAATATCAGTATTTCCTATTTGTTCATTTAAACTGGCATAACATTCTCGAGCTGCATTTACAGGATCACCACTGGTTCGCAGGTATTCTGAAGCTAAAAGTTTATTATCTTCCTCTCTAATGATCACTGCTTTTGTAGTAGTAGAACCAACGTCAAGGCCAAGAATGCATTCATCTTTGGGATCAGGATCATCTCTTTCTATATCATGAAAAGTAACTTTATCTTTGTAATCTCTCAGAGGAGGTAGATAATCAAAAGAATCCTGTCCTTCCTGAAAAATATTATCTGGATCTGATAACTTTTCCCCATTATTTTCTGCCCAGATAGCTGTGCCTATGGCTTCAAAATAAAAAGCTTCTTGCGGAACAATTACCTGTTCCAATTTTTCTTTTAAGTATTCTATTACTACTTCATTGCGGGCCAGCCCCCCCACTAGCATCACTGACTTTGCTTCTGCTTTATGGACGAGTTCAGTAATTTTGTCTACCATCATATTACATAGTCCTGCTACTATTCTGCCTTTATCCATTCCTTTATTGAGTGCGTGAGTACAGTCACTTTTACAAAAGACAGAGCAGCGACCCGAAACTCGATAAGGATTTTCCACTCTGGCTATATCAGTAGCTTCATTTAAATTCAACCCCATACGTTTAATCTGCTGCAAAAAGAACTCTCCAGTGCCTGAAGCACATTTACTGCCGGTATAGACATTGTTCATCTGCCCTTCCTCATTGATATCATATACCATAAAAGTTTCTCCACCGGCACTTATGATGGCATCAACACTTTCATAAGTTTCCTTGACGAAATTATAGGCAAGCTCAGTGGCCTGGGGCTCAGAAATAGAAGGCATCTGGACCAGTGACTTAAACTTTCTGCCAGTAACTGCAATTTCTTTATCAACCAGATCATTTTCTGTAATCAAGTTTAACAGAGTTTCTCTAGCATTGCCTTCATGAGCACGAGCAAGTTGATTTTTAATAGTTAATTTATTGTTATCATTTTTATCGATTTCTACAATCTTAATGTTGGATGCACCCATACATATTCCTGCTGCAGACATAAATTCCATTCCTCCTGTTGCTTAAATATATTATTTTTGTCCCTATATTATGTTATAATAGAAATTGAACTAAATTGCAAATTTTTATTGTTTGGGAGTGATATAATGTTGTATTATTCCATATTATTAATTTTAATAGGTTATCTGCTGGGAAGTTTTCCCTCTGCCCTTATTTTTGCCCGTATATACGGGGTAGAAGATATTAGGAAAGTTGAAAGTGGTACAATGGGAACATATAATGTACTGAGAAATGCTGGCAGGAAAGCTGCTATTTTTACATTAGTATCTGATATTTCCAAAGGGGTTTTGACAGTTATAATAGCCAGGATAATTTCTGAGGGAATAGGAATAGAGTATGGAGTATTTATTGCGGCATATGGAGCGGTTTTAGGACATATGTTTCCTGTATATGTTGGTTTTAAAGGTGGGAAAAGTCTGGCAGTATTTGGTGGATGTATGCTGGTGTTATCTTTCCCTGTGATTGCTGTTGTCGTTATAGCCTGGCTTTTATTTTACAGGTTAATAGGGAAAATAGCAATAAGTTCTCTGCTGGCTTTTTCGGTGCTGCCTCCAGTAATTATTATATTTTATTCTGGCGCTACACCGTTTTTTTGGTTTTTATTGATCTCAGGGTTGACCATAGGTTTAAGACATGGTCCCCAGGTGTATCTTGATATTAACAAAATAAAAAAATAAGGTCCTATCCAGTTAGGGACAGGACCGATCAGTTAATTATTATTTTACATGATTGACTAATCTAGATAATCTTTAATTTCTTTACTGCGGGTAGGATGTCGTAGTTTTCGAAGAGCTTTAGCTTCAATTTGCCTAATTCTTTCCCGGGTAACTCCAAATTCTTTTCCGACTTCTTCCAGAGTGCGAGAACGCCCGTCTTCTATACCAAATCTAAGTTCTAAGATTCTCTTTTCTCTATCAGTTAAAGTATCCAAAACTTCATCCAGTTTTTCCCGGAGGAGAGAAAAAGAAGCAGCATCATCAGGTGTAAGA
>CAYOFJ010000024.1:0-13182 GCA_964403065.1 uncultured Halanaerobiaceae bacterium
GATTAACCGGTCGACCATTAACCCTTACTTCGAAGTGCAGATGGGGTCCAGTAGAACGACCAGAATTTCCAGTTCTAGCAATTGTTTGACCTCTATTAACTCTTTGCCCCACATTAACATTATAAGACTTTAAATGTGAATATAAAGTTCTCATGCCTTCCTGATGTTCTATTATAACTGTCCTACCATATCCACTGGAATAACCAACATGTACTACCCTGCCTCCTCCGGCAGCTTTTACAGGTGTTCCTATTGGAGCAGCGTAATCTATACCATCATGATGACTGCCCCAGCGTGGACCGAAAGGAGAAGTCACTCGACCATCTACAGGACGTATGAATCTCTGATTCAACCTATCCTGATATCCAAAATCAGGACTGGCTCCCGGTAAAATAAGGGTGTCCCCGGATTTTAAATCCTCAGCATGGGTAATACTATTGGCAAGTTTGACTTTTTTCGGATCAAGTTCATAATTTTCTACAATGTCTGCCAGGGTATCTCCCGGTCCAATCTTATATTTAATACCTTTAACGGGAAGAATAGTTAACTCATCACCAGGCATTATATTATTCATATTCTTTATATCATTAGCACCGATTAAAGTATCAATATTAATATCGTATTTGCTCGCTATTGTCCATAAATTTTCTCCGGGTCGGACTTCATGAGTTTTTATCTTTCTATGTAAAGCAGAAGTTCTTTCACTTTTTCTTAAAGCCTCTAAAAAACCTTTGCCAGTTATCTCTTTTATATCAGATTCTATTTCTTTCCCCAAAACTGTTTGAGACCAACCAGGATCAACAGTTAAACCTCCTGTTTTAGGTTGCGGAGGCTGCCAGGAAAAACTCATTTCACCAATTTGTAAATTAGAACTCCATAATTCCCACGGGTAAAACAACTTTTGTTTTTTTAAATCTGTATCAGAACCGCCCTCATTCTGACTGTGATTAATTGACTGATCAATAGAAAAAATATTGGTTTGTAGCTGGTCAAAAAAGGAATCTGAAAATTTGAGAAAAAAGCCCAGATTATACTCATGAGTATATTCTTCTAAATTATTTGCCTGATACATATGTCCTAAATTTGCAGGCGGAGAACTAATACTGATAATGGAAATTATAATAAATAATACCATTAACAGCAAAATATGTTTAATTTTCATTCTGGGCACCCATTTCTTTTTAATTTTTTATGTAAAATAATAAAAATGGAGTCATAAAATTAATAAAATTATTTCTAATCCTATAAAAGCTCACAATGTCCTGGCACAATAAAATAAGATTAAATTATATTAAAATTTACATTTATGAAAAACCTTTAACTTGATATCCTTCTTTTTCAATTTCTTCTTTAATTTCTTTTTTCAATTCTTCTAACTTAGAACTATCTGCTAATTTTACCCTGCCTTCATCTTTTTCATGATCTACTTTAACTTCTTCACATTCTTCTAAAGAAAGAAGTATTTCCTTCACAGTTTGAGCACAACCAGAACAGCTCATACCTTCTATATGTATAGAAAGCTCTTTAGTCATATGTTCACCCCCAGAATTATTCAAAATTTTTAATCCATGAATCTATTAACTACATCAATTAATTCAGGCACAACCTGTTGGCTTTCTCCTTCTTCTATTGCATCACTAACACATCCGTCAATATGCCTATTCAACACTTTTAAACCAGCATTCTTCAAAGCACCTCTTGTAGCAGCAATTTGTGTTAAAATATCTACACAATATTTCTCCTCTTCAATCATTTTTCTTATACCACGAACCTGACCTTCTATACGACTCAAACGATTTAATAATGCTTTTTTGTCTTCGCTTTCTAATGAACTCATTTCTTTTTTATCAATTTCAGACATGTTTATCACCTCTTTATACCCAACAAGGGTATCCTTAAGTATTATAACATTTAAGTTTAAAAAAATCAACTAATTTAACTATAATCCGGGATTGCTTTTTTTTTAACTCATCTTTTGCTATAATTAGATTAAGAAAATTTTTGGAGGGATATATATTATCAAAGATAAATTTTTTTCAACATCAGTTCCAAGTGAAAAGGTCCTCTTAGTGGGAAATAGAGAAAATTCTCTGGAAGAACTTGCTGAGCTTACCCGGACTGCTGGTGGTGAAATAGCCAAAAAGACCACTCATAGACCTGATAATATTGATCCAGCCTATTTAATAGGCAGAGGAAAACTGCGGGAAATCAAAGAGATATTAAGTAATAATAATAAAATTAATTTGGTTATCATTGATGGAGAGTTATCGCCTGCTCAACACCGTAATTTAGAAGAAGAACTGGAAACACGTGTTATTGATAGAACACAGCTTATACTTGATATATTCTCCCTGCATGCCCGCACCAAAGAAAGTAAATTACAGGTAGAAAAAGCTCAGCTGGAATACTTATTCTCTCGCTTGACGGGAAAAGGTGAAGAACTCTCCCGCCTGGGCGCAGGAATAGGTACCAGAGGTCCCGGAGAAACAAAACTAGAAACTGATAGAAGAAGAATTAGCAAACGAATACACAGGTTAAAAAATGAACTCGAAGAAATATCTCGTACCAGAGAAGTTCAACGCCAGGACAGACAGGATCCAATTATAGCTCTGGCTGGTTATACCAATGCCGGTAAATCAACTTTGCTGAACCAAATAACTGAAGAAGATAACTTAGTTGCTGATCAACTTTTTGCTACTCTGGATTCAACTTTACACCAATTTAATTTACCCAGCGGTAAAAGAGCAATTATAACAGACACTGTTGGCTTTATACGCAATTTGCCACATCAGTTAATAGCTTCCTTTAGAGCCACTCTTGAAGAAATAACTCGAGCCGATATTATTTTACATGTTATTGACGGAAGTATTAAGGATCTTGACAATAGAATTAAAATTGTGGAAGATGTCCTAAACGATTTAGATGCTTCTCCTGAAGAAAAAATAATCATAATAAATAAAATCGATAAACTGCCACAAGAAAGAGTGGACATTCTGCAGAGCCACTACCCTCAGGCCTGTTTTATCTCAGCCAAAACAGGTGAAGGAGTTGATGAACTATTAAATTTATTGAACACCACCATAAATAACACTCTAACCAGAATATCTCATACTATACCCTACAAAGAAGCAGGTTTAGTTGAAAAAATTCATAATCGCGGTCAGGTGGAAGAAGAGGATTACTGTCAAGAGGGCATATCTATTACAGCTCTTGTACCTGAAGACATTGCAAAAAAAGCGAAAAAAATTGATGGAGAATCAAAAAAAGCCTCACCACAATAAGGTGAGGCTTTTTTGATTTGTTTGTTTTTTGCTGATTTTTAATTTGGATTTACTAATTATATTGGTAAGCTTCACCCTTTTTAAGAATATTCCTGATCGGTTACATGACAGGCTGACCAGTGGCCTTCCTCATATTCTTTAAACTCCGGTTCCACTTCACTACAGATATCTATCGCTTCCGGACAGCGCGGATGGAATCGACACCCTGAAGGAGGATCAACGGGACTGGGTACATCTCCTTCTAAAATTATTCTTTCTGACTCATAATCAGGGTCAGCTACCGGTATTGCGGAAAGTAGAGAACGACTATAAGGGTGTAATGTGTTTTCAAACAATTCTCTTTCCTCTGCCAGCTCAACTATTTTACCCAGATACATAACTGCAATTCTGTCACTGATATGCTGTACTACACTGAGATCATGAGCTATAAATAAATACGTTAAATTGAATTGCTCCTGCAAATCTTCCATTAGATTAATTACCTGAGCCTGTATCGATACATCCAGAGCTGATACCGGTTCATCACAAACAATGAGCTTGGGATTTAAAGCTAGAGCTCTGGCAACCCCTATTCTTTGACGCTGCCCACCGGAAAACTCATGAGGATATCTCTTCATATGATCCGGCAGTAAACCTACCTCTTCTAAAAGCTCCTGTACCTTTTCTTCTCGTTCCCGTTTGTTATCCACCAGGCCATGTATATCAAGCGGCTCTCCGATAATATCGGCCACCTTCATACGAGGATTAAGCGAAGCATAAGGATCCTGAAAAATTATCTGCATCTCTCTTCTTAAATTTCTTAATTCCTTTTTATCAAGTTCTAATATATTCTCTCCTTCAAAGTATATTTCGCCTTCAGTTGCTTCTAACAACCTCAGGATGGTCCGACCTGTGGTTGATTTACCACACCCTGATTCTCCTACCAGACCTAAAGTTTCTCCTCTTTTTATAGAAAAACTAATGTCATCTAAAGCCTTTACATGTCCTACTGTTCGCCGCAATATTCCTGCTTTTACTGGGAAATATTATTTTACATTATTTATCTCAAAAAGCACATCATTTTCCCCGGACAAAATTTATACACCTCCAGCGTTTATTAGGCAGTCTCTGACTCTGTTTGTTTTTGTCTCTCCTTCAATTCATCAATAAACCAGCATCGTGCTTGATGGCTCTCATTAACTTCATGCAGCGGTGGTTCTTCCTCAAAACATTTATCCTTAGCCATGAAACAACGAGAGTTAAATTTACATCCCTCAGGAAAATCAAGGGGGCTTGGCACTACTCCTGGAATTGCCTCCAGTTTTTCTACCTCCTGGTGGATCTTAGGTATAGATCTCATCAATCCCCAGGTATAGGGATGAGATGGATTATTAAATATCTCCTGAGAGCTGCTATACTCCATTATTTTCCCTGCATACATAACTGCAATTCGGTCCGATATCTCTGCAATTACTCCTAAATCATGTGTAATCATCATTATAGACATATCGAAATCCTCTTCCAGCTCTCCCAAAAGCTCAAGAATCTGTGCCTGTATGGTTACATCCAGCGCTGTTGTGGGCTCATCTGCTATCAATAATTTAGGGTCACAGGATAGAGCCATAGCAATCATTACCCTCTGTCTCATTCCACCACTCAATTGGTGAGGGTATTCATCCACTCGCTGTTCCGGCAGAGGTATCCCTACCTTGCGCAGCATCTCTACTGATCTCTCTCTGGCCTCTTTTTTGGATACATCCTTGTGCAACATCAAGGATTCACCTATCTGATCCCCCACCGTATATACCGGATTAAGAGAAGTCATTGGCTCCTGAAATATCATGGATATATCATTGCCTCTTATCTTTCTCATTTCTTTTTCCGGCAGCTCTGTCAAATCTTTCCCTTCAAACATTATTTCACCATCAACAATCTCACCTGGTGGGGATTCTACCAGGCCCATTATCGATAAGGCTGTGACACTCTTTCCACAACCGGATTCTCCTACCACACCCAGAGTTTCTCCCGGGCGTATTTCAAAATCAACTCCATCTACCGCTTTTACTACTCCTTCCTCTGTAAAGAAGTGAGTTTTTAAATTCCTTGCCTCAATTAAACTCTCTTTTTCATCCAAAAGTCTCACCTGCCCTTTTTTTGTTTATTATATTAATATAATATTTGAATAAATAGAAAATAAAGCAAATTAAAAAAGAAAACAACCTAAATTATTTCTTTTTTCCGTTTATATAACTTCAATACAGAAGCAATTATTCCTTCAATAAATTCTAATTTTTTAAGTTTAATCTCAAATTTTTGTCAATTACATTTAAGATATAAAAATAATTAATCTAACTTACTAATTTTTTAAACAAATAAAACCTAAAAACTTACAAAAAAGCTTCTAGCAATAATTCAGCGCTGGATAAATTTGTGGCCAGAGGAATGTTATGAACATCGCAAACTCTCAATAAAGCTGATATATCAGGTTCATGTGGCTGAGCAGTCAAAGGATCTCTGAGAAAAATTACTGCATCAATATTTTCAGCAGCCACTTCTCCTCCGATCATTTGATCTCCTCCCAGTGGTCCAGAGGCCTTAATTTCAATTTCTAAATCTGCAGCTTCTTTTATTCTTTTCCCGGTATTTCCGGTGGCGGTTAAACGACATTTCTTCAATTTATTGATATTATTGCGAACAAAATTTACTATCTCATCTTTTTTCTCATCATGAGCAATTAAAGCCAGACTTTCTCTTTCACACATTATCATCACTCTCCATCCATTCTTGCCAGGCCCTTTTCAATTTAACTTTCAATTCTCTTTTCGAACCATCATTGCGAAATACTTTATCAGCTCTGGCTTCTTTTTCGGACAAATTCATTTGGGCCGAAAGCCGCTGGCAGGCTTCAGCCCGGGACAAATCATCCCTTTTTTGCAGCCTATCAAGCTGGATCTCCTGATTGCAGGTGACTACCCAGACACTTTCAAACAAGTTTTGCAGTTCATTTTCATACAATAAAGGAATTACAGCAACTAACTTTTTATTATAATTATTTTCCTCCAGCACTTCTTTTATCCTTCTAATAATATGAGGATGAGTTAATTTCTCTAATTTCTGCCTCTGCCTGGCGTCACTAAAAACTATTTTCCCCAGTTTTTTTCTGTTAATAGTGCCATCTTCCCTGACTATTTCGCCCCCAAAATGAGCCACCACATCTTCATAAGCTTCAGAACCAGGCTTTATTACCTCATGAGCAATTCTATCAGCTTCAATGACTTCTGCTCCGAACTGGTTTAAAATTTCTGCAGCAGTACTTTTGCCAGTAGCGATGCCACCAGTTAAACCCAGGGCCATAAATTCACCCCCAAATATTACTCCTGACATTCCGGGCAATAATGAGAGGATCTACCAGATATTTTCTTTTTAGCAATCTCACATTCACATCTAGGACATTTGTCCCCTTCTTTACCATATACCATTAATTTTTCCTGAAAATCTCCAGATTCTCCCAGAGCATTAACATAATCACTAAAAGAAGTTCCTTTATATTCTATGCCTGCCTTTAAAACAGTAATGATTGATTCATATAAATCATTTATTTCTTTTCCCACCAATTTATTAGCAGATTTGTTAGGCTTTATTCCCGCTCTGAATAAAGCTTCATCAGTGTAAATATTGCCCAGACCGGCCAGGTTTTTCTGATCCAATAAGACTGATTTTATCGAAGCAGTTTTATTGGATATTATTTCCTGCAAAACTTCCGGAGAAAAATCCGACCCCAGTGGTTCCGGCCCTAAATTATCAAATCCACCTGCCTTATGAGTGGAATTTTTCTTCACCAAATACATCCTACCAAATTTACGAACATTATTAAAGTGAATATCTATTCCCTCTTCTAGTTTCAATACCACCCTTGTATGTTTATCTTTGTCCTCTTCTTTTTGTTTTATTAACAATTTTCCGGTCATGCGCAGATGAATAATAAGAAGAAAATTTTTCTCCAGCTCTAAAATAATATACTTTCCTCGCCTACCCATTCCGGTAATTTCTTTATTTTGCAGATTATTTTTGAACATAGAAATTTCTTGAGGGTGGCCTATTACCATCTCCTCATAAACATCTACATCTTCTATAGTTTTACCACAAATGACTTCTCTCAAACCTCTAACAACTGTTTCTACTTCAGGTAGTTCAGGCATCTTGATTCACCTCAATCTCTTTTTTATCTTTCCAGTTATCTCCGGCCTCCAGATCAACTATTACTGGTACCTCAAGTTCATAGCAATTTTCCATTTTTTCTTTAACTTTTATAGCTGTCTCTTTTAATCTCTTTTCAGGTGCTTCCAGAACCAATTCATCATGCACCTGTAAGAGCATACGAGCTTTGCAATCCTTAATATACTCATATACCTCAAGCATAGCAAGCTTCATTATATCAGCAGCACTGCCCTGAATAGGAGTATTGATAGCAGTTCTTTCAGCAAAAGATCGACGGTGATAATTCGAGCTGTTTATATCGGGAATATATCTCCTCCGCCCTAAAATTGTGGTAATATAACCTTTGTTCCTAGCTTCTTCCACAATATTATCCATATATTGTTCTACTCCAGAAAATCTATCAAAATATCTTTCAATATATTTTTCTGCTTCTTCTCGAGTGATATCTAAATCCTGACTCAAACCATAAGCACTCATACCATAAGCGATTCCAAAATTAATCACTTTAGCCCTGCGCCTCATATTACCTGTAACTTCATCCTCTTCCACCTGAAATATACGACGAGCAGTTTCGTTATGTATATCCCCTTCATTTTTAAAAGTAGTAAGTAAACTTTCGTCACCACTGATATGGGCCAGTATACGCAGTTCTATCTGAGAATAGTCAGCCGCCAGTAATTTCCAGTTTTTTTGGCTGGGGACAAACGCTTTTCTTATTTCTCGCCCTTCTTCACTGCGGATAGGGATATTTTGCAGATTAGGATCTGTACTGCTTAATCTCCCTGTGGCTGTAACCATTTGATTAAAACTTGTATGAAGTTTTCCGGTTTTTTTATTGACAAGGGGAGGTAAAGCTTCTAAATATGTCGATTTAAGCTTGGACCAATGTCGATACTCTTTAATTAAAGGGACTATTTCATGTTTATCCTCAAGCTCCTCCAGCACTGACATACTGGTAGAATAACCGGTTTTAGTGCGTTTAATTACAGGTAGTCCAAGTTTCTCGAATAAAATCTCTCCCACCTGTTTGGGAGAATTCAAATTAAATTCTTCGCCGGCAAGTTCATGAGCTCTGTCTACTATTTCGTCAATTCTTTTCTGCCATTTATTAGATAGTTCGTGCAGATAATCATAATCCAATTTTATCCCATTATACTCCATCTTAGCTAACGGAGCCAACAGGGGTAATTCTAGATCGAAATAAAGATTGATTAAGTTCTTGTTCTCCAGTTTCTCAAGCAAAATTTGTTCTAACTGATCCATATTAAGCAGAACTAAGGAAATTATTTCCCGCTGATTTAAATTTTCCTGCACCTCAACTTCCAGCTGTTCCTGTAAAATCTCTGAATAATCAGGTAGGCTCTCAGAAGGATTAAGCAAATATCTTGCCAGTTGAGGTTCAAAAGTAACTTCGGGCATTTTGATATCATTTTTGCGGCAAATTAGAAGAAGTTCTTTGGCATTAACTGCCTTTATATCAATGTTCTCCTCTGCAATTATTTCACTAATTTTTTCTAATTGTTTGCCAGAAATAACAGCTACCTCTTTTTCCTCGCTTTTAAGTAAAATTTCCCCTTCATCTTCCATAGGAGAACTTTCTTCAGAAAATATACCGGCTAAGTAGATTTCATTCACCGTTGCAAAATTATTTTGCATCTTCTCAAACTGTTCTTTTTCGATTGACTCTAAAAGATTGAACTCATCCGCAGATAAAGTTTTTCTGTCTGATTCAAATCTATCCAAAAGACTGTTAAACTCCAGCTCAGCAAAATATTCATAGACTTCATTTTCTTCATAACCTCCCCAACAGCAAGCCTCCAGATCAAATTCCAGGGGAACTTCTACATCAATTAATCCCAGATTCTTGCTCATTTTTGCCTGTTCTGAGTATTTCCTTAAGTTTTCTTTTCTTTTTTTACCTGAAATTTCATCAATATTCTCCAGAATAGTTTCTAAATCGGGATATTTTTTCAGTAATTTTGTAGCAGTTTTTTCGCCTATCCCCGGCACCCCAGGAATATTATCTGAACTATCTCCCATCAGACCTTTCATATCTATTAACTGTTCTGGGTCCAGCTCATAATCCTCTTTGACCTTTTCCAGATCATAAAAAACCCTATCTTTTATACCGCGTCTGGTATACAATACTGAAGTTTTTTCATTAACCAGCTGCAAAACATCGCGATCTCCTGTTACAATAACAACTTCCATACCCTGCTCATTGGCCTGTTTTGCCATTGTACCAATTAAATCATCAGCTTCATAACCTTCCTTTTCAAAGGTGGGAATGTTAAGAACCTGTAGTGCTTTTTTGATTTTGTCAAATTGTGGTTTTAGTTCATCCGGAGTTTCTTTCCGATCTGCTTTATATTCCTCATATTCCTCATGGCGAAAAGTTTTGCCTTCTTTATCGAAGGCAACTGCTAAATATTCAGGTGATTTTTCATCCTTTAAACTTAAAAGCATTTTAGTAAAACCAAATACAGCATTAGTATATTCACCATCTGAATTTGTCAACATCGGCAGGGCATAAAATGCTCTATGGGCTATACTATGACCATCCAGTAAATACAATTTCTCTTCTTCACTCATCTTCTATCAACTCCTTAAAATACAAAAACAACTTAAATATATGATTTTGATTGCTTTCTAATAAAATAATTGTATAAAAAGAGCTTTATAGTTTCAGGCAAAATAATCAATATACTGCCAGGCATATACCAGCACTTTTTAATAAAAAGTTCAAAAGAATTTCTTATATAATTTCATTGTCCGATAAATTTTTTTCTGATGGATTTACTCTCTCAACAGAAATTTCCAAAGTTTTACCATCCCAGTTCATTACAACATTACCGTTTATATCTGTACGGTAAGTTTTTATCCCCATTTTATCGTAACGAACTACTACATCAGTCGAAGGAAATTCAAAATCATTTTCACCCACTGTGAAAACAGCTATTTTAGGATCAACTTTTTCTAAAAATTTGGGATGACTGGAAGTATTACTACCGTGATGGGGAACCTTTAATATTTCAAATTGTGACAAATCATACTGTAAAGCCAGTTCCAGTTCAGCTTCTTTTTCAATGTCTCCAGTAAAAAGAAAAGCAAGTCCTTCATGCTCAATACCCATTACCAGAGAAAAATTATTAGTGTTACTATATAACCTATCCTGAGCCGGGTGCAAAATATTGATCTGCAACGAATCCAATAAAATTTCATCCCCACGAACAGGATTATATTGAGTTATATCGTTCCTTTTAATCTCAGCCAAAAATCTTCGATAACTTTCACTCTCAAAATCTATAGCAGGACTAATCACTTTGCCAACTGGAAATACAGATAATACTTCAGTAAGTCCCCCTATATGATCTTCATGGGGATGAGTAGCTGCTACCAAATCAATTTGACTAACTCCAATAGAAGTTAAATATCTGTTTAATTTGTATCCTGTAACAGACTGGTTGGATCCACCATCTATCAATATGTTACTGCCACAGGATGCTTCAATAAAAACAGCCTCCCCGTGAGAAACATCTATAAAATGCACTAAAATATTCTCTTTATCATCGACAAATTTCATTGGAAAAATATAAGTTATTATAAACCCCAGAAACAAAATAAAAACCAAGAATAGTAAAGTTTTGAGAAAGCTTTTTTCTCCTGATTTATTCAACAAATTTAATTTTTCAAATTGCGCAGCCCACAATTCAGTCCACTTCCCCAGGAGAAAGAATATCTTTGCCCTGTCTTAAATCTTTACAGGTTAAATTACTCTGCAAATAAATTTTCAGCTTTTCCCTGTCGCGGTGAAAAATATTATCCTCAAATTCTTCTGATATAATTTCCTGAAGAAATGAGTGTTTTTTGATAAAATTCCTGTTTAAGGCATAATATATCCACTGGGCATCCCTGTGAGACTCTATAATGTCAGCATTTTTTAACTTACTTAGATGCCTGGAAACATTTGATTGGTTAGCCTCCATTAAATTTTCCAGCTCACATACACACAACTCCTGTCTTTCTAATAAATTCAATATTCTTAATCTATTGCGATGAGCAAGGGCTTTTAATATTTTTTCCACTTTCACTGTAAATCTCTCCTGATTAATCAACTATTTTTCAAATCTAAACCTAACTTCAATATTCATATCCTCCGTAACACTAATTGTTCGTTCGCTTTCTTCACCATTTATATCACCAGACCAGCGCATAAATTCCCAGCCAGCATCAGGAATGGCTCTTATAGTAATTTCATCGTCGTAATAATAATATTCCTGTTCTGGCTCCAGCTTTACATCACCCACCCCTAATACTTCCAGATGGACCTGATATCTTTCCGGAACAAATTCAGCCCGAATTCTTAAATCTTCTTCTACTTCAATATTTAATTCTGGATCATCACTTTCTACATCTCCTTCCCAGCCAGCAAATTCATATCCTTCTTTGGCCTGAGCAGTCATGTATATATAATCTCCGGGCTCGTAATGATCTTTTTCAGGATCAATTTGAATTTCGCCTTTTTCTTCATCATAATTAACATGAAAATCATACTCTTCCTGAACAAATACAGCCTGCAAATCCATATTGTCACTTATCATAATTTCATTTTCTTTATCCGGGCCAGATATGTCACCTTCCCATCTATCAAAAGTCCATCCCTCTTCAGGAATAGCTCTTATGACAATCTCTTCCCCATAATGATAATGAGCTCTATCAGGTTCCAATTCTATTGTTCCTGCAGCTTCATCATATTCTATTTGCAGCTCAAATTGCTTTAAAGTGAATTCAGCTAAAACTTGCTTATTTTCATCAATGATTATTTCTTTTATTATATCTTCCCCTTCAATGTCTCCATACCAACCTGCAAATTCATAGTTATCTGCTGCTACAGCTTCTAAGTTAACTCTGTCACCAAAATAATAATATTCTTTTTCCGGCTCTATATCTACTGTTCCCTGTTCCTCATCATAATCTATTTCCAGGCTGTATTCCTCCCTGGTGAATACAGCTGTTATCTCTTTATCCTCCGTCATTTCAACCTCTATTACTGCCTCTTCTCCTGTTATATCTCCCTGCCACTCTGAAAACTCACTTCCAGGTGCTGCTTCTGCTTCCAGTCTGAACACAGTACCATGGGGCAATACCAAACTCTCTGTTTCCAGCACTGTTCCGGCTTCTTCCGGTTCAATTTCATCTATTTCTACCTCTTCTAACTCCAATACCTCCCAGTCTATCTCACCTTCACCTTCTATCGTTAAATCAAGTGTGTACTCTTCTCTAACAAATACAGGCTCTATCTCCATACCCTCTGTGATTTCCAGCTGTAATACCGGGTCTTCTCCTTCTACATCTCCCTGCCATCTTTCAAATCTGTATCCTGTCTCCGGTTCTGCTCTTAATTCTACCTCCTGGCCGTGCTCATAATACTCCTGCTCTGGTTCCATTTCTACCTCACCATAATCGGGCTCATAATCTATATCAAGGCTATACTCTTCTCTAGTAAATACCAAACTCAACTCTATGTCTTCTTCCATTGTGATTTCAATCTCCTGATCGTACGACTCTATGTCACCCTGCCACTCTGTAAACACCCAGCCGGCAGCTGGTTCTGCTCTTAAACTTACTGTCTCTTCCAGTTCATATTCATCTTTTTCCGGCTCTATATCTACTGTTCCCTGTTCCTCATCATAATCTATTTCCA